>NZ_JAAVVD010000022.1:0-138368 GCF_018449755.1 Variovorax sp. dw_954
GCCTTTTGCCATTATTTCGCTCCGAAGAAATTACTGAATCAGCACACTGACATGGGGCCGCGATGTCATGACGGCAAGTGGCCGGCCATCGACATCCTCAACACAACCCGGGGGCGGATGCTGCGCCACCCCTTGAAACCTGGTGCCCTTTGCGGGAATCGGACCCGCGACCTCTCCCTTACCAAGGGAGTGCTCTACCACTGAGCCAAAAGGGCAAACTAACGAACGCTTTCCAACAATCAAAACAGACCGACTGGAGCGGGAGACGGGAATCGAACCCGCGTCATCAGCTTGGAAGGCTGGGGTTCTACCATTGAACTACTCCCGCATCAGGGGGCACTTCAGCAAGCACCCCGAAACCTGCACCCCGCCCGATTCAGGCGGTATCCAAACGCTCTTTCTGTCCGTTTCATCGCTGGTGGAGAGGGCTGGATTCGAACCAGCGTACTCGTAAGAGGGCAGATTTACAGTCTGCTGCCATTAACCACTCGGCCACCTCTCCAGCGAGCCTCGGAATATAGCACGAATAGAAGAGGCCGTCGATCCGCTACCCGGAATTTCACACCGAAGCCGTGCCTTGCGCGTCCCGCCAGGCCCTCGCCTGCCCGAAATGACCGCATCCGATGAAAGGCAGCGGCGGCCGCAGGGCCGACAGGGGCGAAGGGTGGTTGGCCACCAGCACCTTGTGGCGTTTCATGTCGATCAGGGCCCGTTTGCCCTGGGCGTGGGCGCCCCAGAGCATGAAGACGACCGGCCGCTCGCCCTGCGCCACATGGCGGATGACGGCATCGGTCAGCACTTCCCAGCCTCGGCCCGCATGGCTGGCCGGCTGGGCCTCCTCGACCGTCAGGCAGGTGTTGAGCAGCAGCACGCCCTTTTTGGCCCAGTTCACCAGACTGCCGCCCGGATTCGGGAACGGCGGCGTCGGCGTGCCGAGGTCGCGCTGCAACTCCTTGAAGATGTTGCGCAAGGACGGCGGAATGGGCACGCCCGGCGCGACGGAGAACGCAAGTCCCTCCGCCTGCCCGCGGCCGTGGTACGGGTCCTGGCCGAGGATCACGACGCGTACCTGCTCCGGCGGCGTCAGTTCGAGGGCGCGCAGCGGATGCGGCGGGAAAATGACGGCGCCCGCCGCCAGGCGCTCGCCGAGGAAGCCCAGCAGCTTCTGCCCGACTGCGCCGCCCAGGAATTCGTCGACGAGCGGCTGCCAGCCGGGCGCGACCGGCCAATCGGCCGGGTCGTTGCTCGACAGTTGATCCGTGCGCGGGTCTGCCATGCCGACGCCTCAGCGGAACAGTTCGGCGAGCGCGTCGCCCGGTTCGTCGGCGCGCATGAAGGTCTCGCCGACCAGGAAGGCGTGGATGCCGGCGGCGCGCAGCCTGGCAACGTCGTCACGGGTGGCGATGCCCGACTCGGTGACCATCAAGCGATCCGAAGGTAGCTTGGGCAGCAGGTCGATCGTGGTCTGGATCGACACCTCGAAGTTGCGCAGGTTGCGGTTGTTGACCCCCACCAGCGGCGTCTTGAGCTTCAGCGCGCGCCCCAGTTCCTCTGCGTCATGCACCTCGACCAGCACCGCCATGCCCAGACCCAGCGCGATGGCTTCGAAGTCCCTCATCTGTGCGTCATCCAGCACGGCCGCGATCAGCAGGATCGCATCGGCGCCGATCGCACGCGATTCGTAGATCTGCCATGCGTCGACCATGAAATCCTTGCGCAGCACCGGCAACTCGCAGGAAGCGCGCGCCTGCTTGAGGTAGTCGATGCCGCCCTGGAAGAACTGCTTGTCGGTCAGCACCGAGAGGCAGGCTGCGCTGACGGTGCCGTCGCCTTCCGCATAGCTCTGCGCGATGTCGGCCGGGATGAAGTCGGCGCGGATCACGCCCTTGCTGGGGCTCGCCTTCTTGACCTCCGCGATCACCGCCGCCTGCCCTGCCGCGATCTTCGCCCGCATGGCGCCCACGAAGTCGCGCGTGAGCACGCGGCTTTCCGCATCGAAGCGGATGGCGTCGAGCGGCGTGCGCTGCTTCAGCGCCGCCACTTCCTGGTGCTTGACCGCAACGATCTTGTCGAGGATGTCGGACATGCTCAGTTCGCCCCCGCAGCCGTCGTCGCCTTGACCAGTTCAGCGAGCTTGGCCTTTGCCGCGCCGGACTCGATGGCCGTGCGCGCCTTGGCGACGCCCGCCGCCACGGAGTCGACCACGTTCGCCGCATAGAGCGCCGCGCCCGCGTTGAGCACGACGATGTCGCGTGCCGGCCCGGGCTGGTTGTCGAGCACGCTCATGAGCATGGCCTTCGACTGGTCAGGCGTTTCCACACGCAGGGCGCGGTTGCTCGACATCGAAAAGCCGAAGTCCTCGGGATGCAGCTCGTATTCGCGGATCTCGCCGTGCTTGAGTTCGCCGACCAGGGTCGCCGCGCCGAGCGAGATCTCATCCATGCCATCGCGGCCGTAGACGACCATCGCATGCTCGGTGCCGAGGCGTTGCAGCGCGCGAACCTGGATGCCGACCAGGTCGGCATGGAACACGCCCATGAGGATGTTCGGCGCGCCGGCCGGGTTGGTCAGCGGGCCGAGGATGTTGAAGATCGTCTTGATGCCGAGTTCCTTGCGCACCGGGGCGACGTTCTTCATCGCCGGATGGTGGTTGGGCGCGAACATGAATCCGATGCCGACGTCGGCAATGCACTTCGCGATCTGCTCGGGCTTGAGGTTGATGTTGACGCCCAGCGACTCCAGCACGTCGGCGCTGCCCGACTTGCTCGACACGCTGCGCCCGCCATGCTTGCTGACCTTGGCCCCCGCTGCCGCCGCGACGAACATCGAACAGGTGGAAATGTTGAAGGTGTGCGAACCGTCACCGCCGGTGCCGACGATGTCGACCAGGTTCCGGGTGTCCGCCACCGGCACCTTGGTCGATACCTCGCGCATGACCTGCGCGGCGGCGGTGATCTCGCCGATGGTTTCCTTCTTGACGCGCAGGCCGGTGATGAGCGCGGCCATCATCACGGGCGAGCATTCGCCGCTCATGATCAGCCGCACGATGTGCAGCATCTCGTCGTGGAAGACTTCGCGGTGCTCGATGGTGCGCTGCAGCGCTTCCTGGGGGGTGATGGGCATGGTGTCTCCTTGATTTGAATGCGTCAGTGCGCGGCGGGTGCGTCCGACAGTGCGAGCTTGATGCCGAAGCCGATGAACATGGCGCCGGCGATGCGGTCGAGCCAATGCATGCCCTTCTGCACCGCATCGCGGCGGGCCATCCAGGCACCGGCCAGCGCCCAGCCCGAATTCACCGGGATCGCGTTGACGTTGAAGAGCACGCCGAGCAGCACGAAGGCCAGCGCCTTGTTGTCCACGTCGGGCGCGATGAATTGCGGCACGAAGGCCAGGAAGAACAGCGCGACCTTCGGGTTCAGCACATTGGTCCAGAAGCCGCCCATGAAGACGGCCCGCAGGCTGCGCGGCGCCGTGGCCGACGCCATCGCAACCAGGTCGGTGGCCGGCGACGCCTTGGCAAAGATCATGCGCATGCCCATGTACAGCAGGTACGCGGCGCCAATGAACTTGAGCACGGTGAACGCATGCGCCGACGTGGCCAGCAAGGTGCTCACGCCCAATGCGGCAGCGCCGATGTGCACGAAGCAGCCCGCGGTGATGCCGAGGCCCGCCACGATCCCGGCGCGCGTACCCGAGCGCAGCGCGTGGCTGACGATGTAGAACACGTCCGGGCCGGGCGTGAGGTTGAGCAGCCAGCCGGCCGCGATGAAGACCAGCAGATGCGAAAGATCCGGCATCCCAGCGCCTTCAGTTCCTGAAATACGCGCGGACCGTTTCGATCGCGCGGTCGACACCTGCCGCATCGACGTCCAGGTGCGTGACGAAGCGCAGCTTGTAGAGGCCCGTCGCCAGGACGCCCTGCTCGCCGAGGTACGCCATCAGCCCGGCCGAGCGGGCCTTGGCCGGGCCTTCGAGGTCCACGAACACGATGTTGGTCTGGGGCGGCTCGACGATGAAGCCGTCGATGCCCGACAGGCCCTGCGCCAGCCGTTGCGCCAGCGCGTGGTCGTCGGCCAGTCGATCGACGTGGTGGTCGAGCGCGTGCGACGCCGCGGCCGCCAGCAGGCCCGACTGGCGCATGCCGCCGCCGGCCATCTTGCGGATGCGGTGCGCGCGCGCGATGAACTCGCGCGAGCCGCACAGCGCGGAGCCGATCGGCGCGCCGAGGCCCTTGCTGAAGCAGACCGAGACGCTGTCGAAGCACTGGGCGATGCGGCGGGCTTCGGCGCGCGCGTGTCCGCCGGTGGTTGCGGCCTGGGCCACGGCGGCATTGAAAAGGCGCGCGCCGTCGAGGTGGCGCTGCAAGCCCTTCGATTTCGCGAGGTCGGTGGCGGCTTGCACGTAGTCGAAGGGCAGCAGCTTGCCGCCAAGGGTGTTCTCCAACGCGAGCATCTTCGTCCGCGCGAAGTGCGCGTCATCGGGCTTGATCGCCGCCTCGATCTGCGCGAGCGGGATCGAGCCATCGGCCGCGTGGTCCAGCGGCTGCGGCTGCACGCTGCCGAACACCGCTGCGCCGCCGCCTTCCCAGCGATAGCAATGGGCCATCTGGCCGACGATGTATTCGTCGCCACGGCCGCAGTGCGAGAGGATGGCGCAGAGGTTGCTCTGCGTGCCGGTCGGGACGAACAGCGCGGCTTCGAAGCCGAGCATCGATGCGATCTTTTCCTGCAGCGCGTTGACGCTCGGATCGCTTGCGAACACGTCGTCGCCGAGCGGCGCGGCATCCATGGCCGCGCGCATCGCGGGCGTGGGCTGCGTGACGGTGTCACTGCGCAGGTCGACGGTATTTGAAGCGGTTGCCATGCTCAGTCCAGGAAGTTCTTGAGCATGGCGTGGCCATGCTCGGTGAGGATCGATTCGGGGTGGAACTGCACGCCCTCGATGCGCACGTCGTGTGCGTAGCCGGTGTGGCGCACGCCCATGATTTCGCCATCGTCCGTCCAGGCGGTGATGGCCAGCGCCGGCGGGCAGCTGGCACGCTCGATGGACAGCGAGTGATAGCGGTTGACGACGAATTTCTCAGGCAAGCCGGCGAAGACGCCCTCCTGCGTGGTCGTGATCTCGCTGGTCTTGCCGTGCATGAGCTGTTGCGCGCGGATGATCTTGCCGCCGAAGGCTGCGCCGATGGCCTGGTGGCCGAGGCACACGCCGAGGATGGGCAGCTTGCCGGCGAAGGCCTGGATGGCCGGGACCGACACGCCGGCCTCCGCGGGCGAGCACGGACCGGGCGAGATGACGAGACGCGTAACGCCCGCGCCGATGCGCTCGCCGATCTGCTCGACGCTGATCTCGTCGTTGCGCTGCACCTCGACCTCAGCCCCCAGCTCGCCCAGGTACTGGACGATGTTGTAGGTGAACGAGTCGTAGTTGTCGATCATCAAGACTTTCATGGCTTGCTCACGATCCTGTGGATGCCTTTGACGACGGGGAACACATTGAAGTTGATCAGCAGGCCCAGCTTGAGGCCGGACAGACGCAGCGCGGCCTGTACTTGCGCCCGGTGCAGGTCGCTCAGCACCTCCACGGCCCGCAGTTCGACGACGACCGATTGCTCGACGACAAAACCGGCACGGCACACTTCGCCGAGCGGCCGGCCCTTGTAGCTGGCCGACAGGGGCACGTCGCGCTGGAAGCCGATCTCGCGCTCGGCGAGTTCGACTTCGAGTGCCGTGGCGTACGCGGCTTCGCTCAAGCCCGTGCCCAGCATGCGCTGGACCTCGACCGCGGCGCCGATGATCTCGTGCGAGAAGTCGGTCTGGGGGACGGATGCGGTCATTCCAGGCCCTCCTCGACCAGTTCGGCCGCACGCAGGAGTGCCCGCGCCTTGGCTTCGGTTTCGCGCCATTCGAGCTCGGGCACCGAATCGGCCACGACGCCCGCCGCTGCCTGCACGTGCAGTACCTGGTCCTTGATGATGCCGGTGCGGATGGTGATGGCCACGTCCATGTCGCCGGCGTAGCTGATGTAGCCGCAGGCGCCGCCGTACAGGCCGCGCTTGGTGGGTTCCAGCTCGTCGATGAGTTCCATCGCGTGGACCTTCGGCGCGCCGGTCAGGGTGCCTGCCGGGAAGGTCGCCTTGAGCACGTCGATGGCCCTCATGCCGTCCTTCAGGATGCCCTCGACGTTGCTCACGATGTGCATCACGTGGCTGTAGCGCTCGACCGCGAAAGCCTCGGTCACCTTCACGGTGCCGATCTTCGCGATGCGGCCGATGTCGTTGCGCGCCAGGTCGATCAGCATGACGTGCTCGGCGCGTTCCTTCGGGTCGTTGATGAGCTCGACCTCGGCAGCCTTGTCGAGCTCGATCGATGCGCCGCGCGGGCGGGTGCCGGCGAGCGGACGGATGGTCACCTTCTGCTCGCCGTCGGGCATGTTCTCCTGGCGCACCAGGATCTCGGGCGAGGCGGCGACCACGTGGAAGTCGCCCATGTTGTAGAAGAACATGTAGGGCGAGGGGTTCATCGAGCGCAGCGCGCGGTACAGCGACAGCGGCGACTCGGTGTAGCGCTTGCTGATGCGCTGGCCGACCTGCACCTGCATGAAGTCGCCGCCGGCGATGAGTTCCTTGGCACGCTCCACCGCGGCCAGGTAGTCGGCCTTGGCGAAGGAACGCTCTGGCGGGTGCGGCTGGCTCGGCTTGACGTGCGGCGCGGCCACCGAGTACTTGAGCTGGTCGCGCAGCTCGCGCAGGCGGCGCTTGGCATTGGGATAGGCCTCGGGGCGCGTCGGGTCGGCGTAGACGATCAGGTAGAGCTTGCCGGAGAGGTTGTCGATGACCGCCAGTTCCTCGCACTGCAGCAACATGATGTCGGGGCAGCCGAGCGTGTCGGGCGGGCATGTCTTCTCGAGCTTCTTCTCGATGTAGCGCACGGC
This sequence comes from Variovorax sp. dw_954, assembly GCF_018449755.1. NCBI lineage: Bacteria > Pseudomonadati > Pseudomonadota > Betaproteobacteria > Burkholderiales > Comamonadaceae > Variovorax > Variovorax sp. dw_954. The sequence continues at coordinate 6,934 of NZ_JAAVVD010000022.1, forward strand.
GTCGTAGCCGAAGTAGCCGGCCAGGCCGCCGCAGAAGCGCGGCAAACCGGGGCGCAGCGCGACCTTGAAGCGGCGCTGGTAGGCATCGATGAAGTCGAGCGGATTGCCGGTGGCCGTCTCGACCACGACGCCATCCGTCACGACCTCGGTGCGGGCCTCGTCAGCGAAGCCGCTGGCACGCAGCAGCGTCCGGGCCGGCAGGCCGATGAAGCTATAGCGCCCGAAGCGCTCGCCGCCAACGACGGATTCGAGCAGGAAGCTGAACTTGCCGCCGTCCTTGCTGTTCGCCAGCTTGAGGTAGAGCGAGAGCGGGGTCTCGAGGTCGGCAAAGGCCTCGATCATCAGCGGGATGCGGTTGTAGCCCTGGGCGCTGAGGCTCTTGAATTCGAGTTCGGTGATCACGGGATGTCCTCCGTCTGCCGGCCGGCGCTGCGTTGGCCGGTGGCGTTGTCATTCATGGTTGGCCCTGAGTCGAGAAGTGATCAGGCGCCGCGGGCGCACGGCGTGCGCCGTGCAATCAACGAGACAGCGACGACGGGCGACGCCAGGGCCAGGCTCCCCGGCTGCCTTGACCTGTCTGGATGACGTGATGAATGAACATGGAACGGCGGAGTTTAGCTGAGCGAGAATGCTCGTACAAAAAGATACATCTCGGGGAGAAGTTGAGACAGGACACGGAGATACACATGTTCCAGTTCGCCATCCGGCGTGCGCTTCCCTCGGTTCTTCTGGCGTTGGCCTCCTTGGTCGGGACCGCCGCTTCTGGCGCGACCATCGACGTCGCGGGCGTCAAGCTCGAAGAAGGCATCGAACTGCGCGGCAGCAAGCTGCAGCTCAACGGCGCCGGCATTCGCTACAAGGCGGTGTTCAAGGTCTACACGGCCGGCCTGTACCTGGGCAAGAAGGTCGGCACGCCCGAAGAAGTGCTGGCGGCCACCGGGCCCAAGCGCGTCACCGTGACGATGCTGCGCGACATCGATGCCAACGAACTGGGCAAGCTGTTCACGCGTGGCGTGGAGGACAACTCGGCGCGCAACGAATTCAGCAGCCTGGTGCCGGGCCTGCTCCGGATGAGCCAGGTCTTCTCGGAGCAGAAGCAGTTGAAGGCGGGCGACAACTTCCTGATCGACTGGGTGCCGGACGTGGGCACGGTGATCACCGTCAAGGGCGTGGTGCAGGGCGAGCCGATCAAGGAGCACGCCTTCTTCAACGCGCTGGTGCGGATCTGGCTCGGCCCGAACCCGGCCGACTGGAAGCTCAAGGACGCGCTGCTGGGCAAGGCGGGCTGATTTCGGCCAGGCTGTCGACGAAGGCGTCGGCGTCGACGCCCCGGATCGGCTCGCCGTGGTTGTACCCGTAGGTGACGAGCACGACGGGGCATCCTGCGGCCCGGGCGGCCTGCGCGTCGTTGCTGGAATCGCCGATCATGAGCGTGCGCGCGGGCGGGGTGCCGAGCGCCGCGCAGGTCTTCTGCAGGGGCAGCGGATCGGGCTTCTTGCGCTCGAAGGCGTCTCCGCCGAAGACGAATTCGAAGTAGCCGTCGAGCCCCTTGGCCGCGAGCAGGGGCCTGGCGAAATCATTCGGCTTGTTGGTCAGGCAGGCCAGCCGCAGGCCTTGGGCGCGCAGCGCCTCGAGGCCTTCCAGCACGCCCGGGTAGACCGCCGAATGCCGGCCGTTGATGACGAGGTAATGGTGGGTGTAGCGCTGCCAGGCCGCATCGCAGAGCGCCTCGTCGGCTTCGTTTCCACGCACGTGGCGCAAGGTCGAGCGGATCAGGTGCTCGGAGCCCTTGCCGACCATGGCCTCGACGTCGCGCGCAGTGACGTACCCCAGCGAGAAGTCGTCGAGCATGAGGTTCAGCGCCACGACGAAATCGCCGATCGTATCGACCATGGTGCCGTCGAGGTCGATGATGGCTGCGTCGAAGCTGGAGAGGTCGAGGGGAAGGATGTTCAAGGCGGGTGCAATGGCGTTCGAAAGGTGGCGAGCATAGCCGCGCGATGGCCGGGAGTCGGCTGCGCGCGCAAGGTGGGTCAGCGCCTGCACCACTCGAAGAACAGGTCGAGTTCCTTCGATTTGTCGAAGATCGCATCGGCGCCCAGCGCGAGGCTCCGGCGCCGCATCTCCTCGGTGGGGTAATTCGTGAACACCACCAGGCGCTGGTGCGGCAAGCGGTCCCGGCAGGCGCGCAAGACGGTCAGCCCGGTCCCTTCCCGCAGGAACAGATCCACCACCGCCAGTTGCCACCGGTCGTGGAGGTCCTCGAGGATGGCCACGGCCTCGCTCGCGGTTTCGGCGATCGCGAACACATCCACATCGGCGAGCTCCGCCAGCGCCGGGATCAGGTTGTCCCGAATGGTCTTGCTGTCTTCGACGAGGACGGTGGCGACGGGCATGGCTTTTGGCAGTTGCGCCCCTGCCGGATTTGTTGCGTCAAGTTGCAGAGCAACACGGTCTCCGGTTATACGGGCAGGGCGCGCGATGCGTGTAGGCCGACAGCCTGACCTGTTCCTTCCGGCAGCGAGCTTGCACAATTTTCAATAGCATCGGGCCGTTGCTCGAAACGAGGATCCCCATGTCCAAGCAGTCGTCATACACCGGCCCGGCCAATCCGGCCGTCCTGGCCGAGTCCCTGAAGGAAAACAAGGAGGCGGCGCAGGTGGTGCAGAAGGCTTCGGATGACCTCGCGGTCGTCCATGCAGTGCTGGACCACGGGGTGCCCAAGGATTCACTGCCGCCGGACGTGGACCGGGCCGTCGCGCAGACCGAACGCATCGAGAAACAACTCAGTGCGTCGGTCGAGAAGCTCAAGAAGGTGAACGCGGCATTGGCCCGCGCGTTGCCGGACCCCAAGGCTTGACCTCGAGGCCGGCGCCGGAGGCAAGGTCAAAGCTTCCTGACGATCGCGCTGCCGATCGAATAGCCCGCGCCGAACGAGCAGATCACGCCGAGATCACCGGCCTTGAAGTCGGCCTGGTGGCGGTGGAAGGCGATGATGGAACCGGCGGAGGCGGTATTGGCGAATTCGTCCAGGATCACGGGCGCCTCGTCCGCCGTGGCGTCGCGGCCAAGCAAGCGGCGCGCGATGAACTGGTTCATCGACAGGTTGGCCTGGTGCAGCCAGAAGCGGCGCATGTCGGCGGGGGCGTAGCTGAACGCGGCCAGGTGCTGCTCGATGTGGTCGGCGGCCATGGGACAGACTTCCTTGAAGACCTTGCGGCCTTCCTGGCGGAAGAGCTGGTCGCGGTCGTCCGGGTCGCGGTCTTCGGCGCGCGACATGAACCCGAAGTTGTTGCGGATGTTGTTGGAAAAAGTGGTCAAGGCCCGAGTGCCCAGCACCTCGAAGGCGCCCGGCGGCGCCAGTTCCAGGCGCTCCACCAGCACGGCGGTACAGACATCGCCGAAGATGAAATGGCAGTCGCGGTCTTTCCAGGCCAGATGGGCCGAGGTGATTTCCGGGTTGACCATCAGCACCGCGCGCGCGCCGCCGCTGCGCACCGCGTTGTAGGCCATCTCCAGCCCGAAGGTGGCCGACGAACAGGCCACGTTCATGTCGAAGCCGAAGCCCTGGACGCCGAGCGCGGTCTGGATCTCCACGCCCATCGCCGGGTAGGCGCGCTGCATGTTGGCCGAGGCGCAGATCACCATGTCGACATCGGCGGCCGTCTTGCCAGCAGCCTGGAGTGCGTCCTGCGCGGCCTTGACGGCAATCTCGGCCATCAGCGAAAGCTCGTTGTCGGGCCGGGGCGTGAAGACCGGGCGCATGCGCGTGGGGTCCAGCACGCCGGACTTTTCCATGACGTAGCGGCGCTTGATGCCGGACGCCTTTTCGATGAACTCGACGCTGGAGCTGGTCAGCGCGGCGTGGGTGCCGGCGGCGATTTCCCCGGCATGTTTCGCGTTTTCCAGCGCGGCGTATTGATTGAAGGCCTCGACCAATTCCTCATTGGTGATCACCTCCGGTGGAATGAACAGGCCGGTGCTGCTGATGGCGACACGATGCATGACGGTCTCTCTGATCTATGTTGTGGATGGGGCAGGCGAACTGCCCGGGGGCGGGCCAGATTGTCCGCTACCGCTCGCCCCTGCGCGGATACGGATTTGTGCCTAGCGGCGACCGGGACGAGCACCAAAGCAGTACCGTCCGCATCTGCTGGTACTGGCAAGGATGCGGGTACGGGTACGGGTGCCGAACGCAGAAGGAATTCAAAGAAAATATTTGGTTTTCCTTTTGCGACTTCTGCGGAGTCTTCGCGACTTCTGCGTTCGGTTCCCGATCCCGGTTCGCCCACGCGGTGGCGCGTCCATTGCATGTCCGCCTTCCTCCCCCACACCCCGTCACCACCATGAAGCTGCACGCCACCTGCAAGATGACCGTCACCGCCAGCAGCGACTGCCCCGTCGTCGCGATGCTGCGGCCGCGCAGCGGCGAGGCGCAATGGATGGTGCAGGAGCGCTACGAACTCGACCCGTGGGTGCCGACCACGGAATACGTCGACGACTTCGGCAACCTGTGCCAGCGCTTGAAGATCCCGCAGGGCCAGATGCGCATCGAAGTCGACATGCTCATGGTGACGGACGAGCTCATCGCCGTGGATTTCAACGCTGTGGCGACGCCTGTCGAGCAATTGCCTTTCGATGCGTTGAAGTACCTGCTGCAAAGCCGCTACTGCCCGTCGGACAAGATGGGCGACAGGGCGCAGGAGATCGTCGGCAACGCCGCTGCGGGCTATGCACAGGTCGAGGCGATCCGCGGCTGGATCCATGCCAACCTGCAATACAAGTACGGCGTCAGCACCGGCAGCACCGACGCCCTCGACACGTTGAACGACGGCGCCGGCGTGTGCCGGGATTTCTCGCACGTGGGCATCGCCCTGTGCCGCGCGCTGCGGATCCCGGCCCGGTTCGTGGTGGGCTACCTCCATCGGCTGGACCCGATGGACATGCACGCATGGTTCGAAGCCTTCGTCGGCGGCCGCTGGTACACCTTCGACGGCACGCAGGATCAACCGCGCGGCGGGCGCATCGTCGTGGCCTACGGGCGCGACGCGGCCGACGTGGCCTTTCTTTCGAACTACGGGCCGCTGGAGATGGGGGAGATGGAGGTCACGGTGCGGGAGGTGTTGCCGGGCGATGCGGCTCAACGCTCCTCCATGTGACCGCCGCCCCGCGTCGGGCGCTCAGGAGCCCCGGTAGGTCGAGCAGCTCCAGCCCGAGCACAGCATCGGCACGTGGTAGTGCTGCTTCGCATCGAAGATCGAGAAGCGCACCGGCACGGTGTCGAGGAAGGGCAACTCCGTGGCGTTGGCGCCGGGCCGCTGGAAGTAGTCGCCAATGTAGAACAGCAGCTCGTACTGCCCGACCTTGGCGTCCGCGGGTGCCAGCACGGGCGCGTCGGTTCGACCGTCCTTGTTGGTCGCGAGGGTCTTGACGAGTTTCCAGCTGGTTCCGTCGAAGACCGAGAAGTCGATGCGTACGCCCGCTGCGGGGCGACCGGTGCCGCTGTCGAGCACGTGGGTGGAAATGCCTGCCATGGTGGTTGTTCCTGGTGCGTTGAGGAGGTGCTCAGAGTCGCCTTAGCTGCCCCGGTAGTACGAGTAGCTCCACGGCGTGAAAAGGATCGCGAGGTGGATCCGTTCCTGCGGATTGCGCACGACGAAACGCAGCGGCACGGTCGACAGGAAGGTCGGCTTGGGCAGCGGCGTGTCGAAGCGTGCGAAGTACTCGTCGATGTGCAGCAGCACTTCGTAGCGGCCGGCCCTGTAGGTGCCCTCCAGCAGCAGCGGCTCGGCGGAGCGGCCGTTGGCTGCGGTCTCTATCGACTTGACTGGTTTGTAGCTTCCGTTGTCGAACATCGACAGGTCCGCCTTCATCCCCGCACCCGGCGTGCCGTGGAAGATGTCGATGGCGTGCATCGTGAGGCGGGGGCTCAGCTCCGATTGCGAGACCGGGGCGGTGGTGAGACCCGCCGGCATCACCGGGGTTGCGGGTGCATCGGCGGCGCGAGCGTTGCCGGCCAGTTGCAGGCCAAGGCCGCCGAGCGCCAGGCTGGCGGGGAGGAATGAGCGACGGCTCAGGGGTTTGTCGATCATGTCGTGGCTCCCAGCGGTGAACGATCGGATTCGGGGGCGCGGAACAGCGCGGCGAGGCGGCGGCGCGTGATCAGGCCGATCTGGCGCAGCGCCTCTTCGCGCTCGGTGTCGGTGTCGCGGTGGATGCGCATGCGCAGCGCGTCGAAGATGCCGGCCCGCGTGTGGCCCAGCACGGCAATGATGAACGGGAAGCCGTGGCGCTGCGCATAGGCCGCATTGAGTTCGCGCAACTCGACGACCTGCGCATGGCTCAGACTGTCCAGCCCGCGCTGCTCGAAGGTCGAATGCCCGGTCATCGTGCCGGCCTGTGCTTCCTTGCCGGCCAGTTCGGGATGGCCGCGCAGGAAGGCGATCTGCCTGGGCAGCGGCGCGGCGCGCACCGCCTCCATCATGGCGCGATGCAGGGCGTCTTCTGTGGCGAAGGGGCGCACGGCCCATGCCGCTTCGGCCACCCAGGGCGCGTGTTCGAACAGGTCGCCGAGTGTGTCGATGAAGGTGCCGTGGTCCATCTCCGCGATGGCAAAGATCGTGAGGGTTGAAGTGGTCATCGTCCGCATCACTTTCCGTTGGCCTTGGCGACGAAGCGCGGGACGAACAACAGGATCAGGATCGCAGCGCACACCTCGACGGCGGCGACGATCAGCAGGCCCGGAGCAAGTCCGCCGGTCTGCGTCTTGATGAAGCCCAGCATGGCCGGTGCACCGAAGCCCGCAAGGTTGGCAATCGAGTTGATCAGCGCCACGCCACCGGCCGCTGCGGCGCCCGCGAGGAAGCGGCCCGGCAACTGCCAGAACACCGGGATGGCGCTCATGGTGCCGATGATGGCGACCGTCTGCGCGACCAGCGCCAGCACTGGGCTCACCTGGATGAACAGCGAGGTGCACAGCAGGCCGACCGCGCCGAGCGCCGCGGCAAATGCGCAGTGCAGCCGCGCTTCCTTGCTGTAGTCGGAATGCAGGCCGTTCACCACCATGCCGATGGCGCCGAACAGGTACGACAGCGCCATGATCCAGCCGATCGTCGCCGGGTCGGTGAAACCGACTTCCTTCACGACCGACGGGCCGAAGAAGGTCAGCGACGAGTTGGCCGCGATCACGCAGAAGAACACCAGGATCAGCAGCCAGAGGCGGCCGTCCTTCAGCGATGCGAGCAGGCTCTCCTCGCGATGGCCGAGCGAGGCCCTGTCGCGTGCGAGGTCGTCCTCGATGAGTTGGCGCTGCGCCGGCGAGAGCCACTTGGCCTGCTGCGGGCGGTCGGTCAGGTAGAACCAGGTGACGAAGGCCGCGATGATCGACGGCACGCCCTCGACCAGGAACACCCACTGCCAGCCGGCCCAGCCGTTGACGCCGTTCAGGCTGTTCATCACGGTGCCCGCGAGCGGCCCGCCGATCACGCCCGCCACGCCGGACGCCGACATGAACATGCCGAAGGCCTTGGCCCGGCGCTCGCTCGGATACCAGTAGGTGAGGTACAGGATGATGCCGGGGTAGAAGCCCGCTTCGAACACGCCCATCAGGAAGCGCAGGAAGTAGAACATCGCGGGCGTCTTGACGAACATCATCAGCACGCAGACGACGCCCCAGCCCATGGTGATGCGGGTGATGGTCTTGCGGGCGCCGATGCGTTGCAGCAGCAGGTTGGACGGCACCTCGAAGAAGAAGTAGCCGAGGAAGAAGATGCCGGCGCCGAGGCCGTAGATGGAGTCGCTCCACTTCAGGTCGTCGAGCATCGTGAGCTTCACGAAGCCGATGTTGACCCGGTCGATCCAGGCCAGCACCCAGAGGATGAAGAGGAAGGGAATGAGACGCCAGGTGATCTTGCGATAGGTGGCGTCGAGGTCGTCGGTCGGGCCCGTTCCCGCGACTGCGGGGGAGGGCAAGGGAATGGTGGTCATGCGCGGCTCCGGGATGATTCGGTGGGGTCGGATCGGGGGTTGGATCGGGGGGTGGATCGAGAGGGCGAAGATTGCGCTTTTTCGAGCGAAAACGGGAGGCCTCGGCGGCAGCGGTTTCGATATAGAGTCGATCAGCAAAGACCATGTGGCACGGCTCGGGCTCCACCCCGACCGCAATGCAATGACCTCACGCAGCAACGTCGACCAACTCGATGGCTACCTGATCCGCGCGCTCTGCGCGCTGGTGGAGGAGCGCAGCGTCTCACGCGCGGCGCGGCGCATGGGCCAGACCCAGCCGGCCGTCAGCGCAGCGCTCAAGCGCCTGCGGCTGATCCTTTCGGATCCGCTTCTGGTGCGCAACAAGCTCGACATGATCCCGACCGAGCGCGGGCTGCAACTGGCGGCGCAGGCGCGGGTGGCACTGGACGCGATGTCGGTGCTGGTGGCCTCGCGCGAGGACTTCGATGCGCAGCGGGCTTCGCTGACCTTCCGCGTGGCCTCGCCCGACTACCTGGCGCCTTCGGTGCTGGCAGAGGTGGCGCGGCGCATCCGGGAAGAGGCGCCGCTGTGCCGGCTGGAGGTGCATCCGATGGGCCCCGATTTCGACAGCGAACGCGCGCTGGCCGACGACCTCCTGGACGTGATCATCGGCAACTGGCCCAACCCGCCCGAGCTGCTGCACACCTTGCTGTTGCTGGAGGACGAGCTGGTTTGCATGGTGCGGCCGGGCCATCCGCTGGCAGATGCCGAAGCGTTGACCGAAGCGCAGTACCTGTCGGCATCGCACGTCGCGCCGATGCGCTATTCAGGCTTGCATCGCGGAGTGGTCGAGACGCACCTGGCGCGGCAGCATGTGGCCCGCGACGCGCGCGTGTCGGTGCCCTACTTCGGCCTTGCGCCGCATGTGGTCGCGCGCACCGACCTGGTGTTCACCACGGCCCGGCATTTCGCCGAGCACTTCGCGCAATCGCTGGGTCTGGTGATCCTGAAGGCGCCATCGGGCTTTCCGACGATGCGCTTCTATCAGCTCTGGCACGAGCGCGCGCACCTGGCGCCGGCGCACCGGTGGCTGCGTGCAGTGATCGCGGAGGTGGGCCGGGCCCACGCGCCCAAGCCGGCGTGACGGCAGGCTTCAGGACAACTTGATCTCGTTCGACAGCGGCGCACCCGTCTCGAATTCGCTGACGCTGCGCACGGTGGTCTCGCAGATCGTGGTGATCGCCTCGCGCGTGAAGAAGGCCTGGTGGCCGGTGACGATCACGTTCGGAAAGGCGATCAGGCGCTGCAGCACGTCGTCGGTGACGATGGTGCTGGACAGGTCGCGAAAGAACAGTTCCGCTTCCTGCTCGTAGACGTCCAGGGCCAGCCCGCCGAGTTGCCCGGTCTTGAGCGCCTCGATCGCTGCTTCCGCGTCCACCAGGCCGCCCCGGCTGGTGTTGACCAGCAAGGCGCCGCGCTTCATGCGAGACAGCGATTCGGCGTTGACGATGTGGTAGGTCTCGGGGGTCAGCGGGCAATGCAGCGAGACGATGTCGGCGCTCGCGCCGATCTCGCCGGGCTCCGCGTATCGCGCACCGAGCGCCTCGAATTCGGGGGAAGGAAACTTGTCGTAGCCGATGACCTCGCATCCGAAGCCCAGCATGATGCGTGCGAACACGCGCCCGATCTTGCCGGTGCCGACCACGGCGGCGGTCTTTCCGTGCAGGTCGAATCCCATCAGCCCGTCGAGGGAGAAATTGGAATCGCGCGTCCGGTTGTAGGCGCGGTGAATGCTCCGGTTGATGGCCAGCAGCAGCGCCACGGCATGCTCCGCCACCGAGAACGGCGAGTAGTCGACCACGCGCACCACCTTGATGCCCAGGCGCGCCGCGGCCGCGAGATCGACGTTGTTGAAGCCGGTGCAGCGCAGGCAGACGAGCTTCGTGCCGCCGCGCTGCAGCACTTCGAGCATGGCGGCGTCGACGGTGTCGTTGACGAAGATGCAGACCGCCTCATGGCCGGCGGCAAGCGCCGCCGATTCGGGCGCCAGCGACGCCTCGAAATACTGCAACTGGTGCTGCTGGCCCGCATTGGCCAGGTCGAGGAATTCGCGGTCGTAGCGCTTGGCGCTGAACACGGCAATTTTCATGGGCACCCCAAGGTTCTGGCGTGTGTACCTCATTCGCCCCGGGCCGTGTTGCGCGTTACAGCGGGTAGCAATGCCGCGGCCACGGCCAGCACGCCCCCGTGTGTGGAATACCATCGCCAGAATCAACTTCGATCCAACAAATCGAACTCAATGTCTCAAAATTCGTTGATTTGAGCGACCCAACGCTACACAATGCATCCCAAGGATTGAGAAATGGATCAAGAGTCTCGTTTCCAGGAAACACCAGGCGATGCCGACAAGCCGGGCGGCAGTGCGCTCGCCCGGGGCGTCCATATCCTCCAGGCCTTCAGCGTCGATGCACCGGCGCTCACGGCGCGCGACCTCATGACCGCGACGGGCCTGCCCAAACCCACGCTTTTCCGGCTGGTAACCACTCTGACCGAACTCGGGCTGCTGCGCTACGAGGAAGCCGACGGCCGCTTCATGCCCGCGCCGGGCCTGTCACGACTGGCCGCGCCGCTGCTCGCCCGCACGCCCATCCGGCAACTCGCCTTCAGCCCCATGCAGGCGCTGGCCGACCGGGTCTGCGCGCAGGTCTCGCTGGGCCTCGGGCTGGGCCTCGACCTGGTGTTCATCGAACTGGCGCAGTCGAAGGATTGCGTGACGGTGCGCCCCGCCATGGGCAGCCACATCTCGCTGTCGCGCACCGCCTCGGGCCGTGCCTACCTGGCCGCCCTGCCAACGGAGCAGGCGCAGCGCTACATCGACAGCGTTCGCGAGGCGGACGCCGCGCAAGGCGCCTGGCTGGCCGAGCGCATGCAGGAAACCCGCGCCGACCTGGCCGAGCGCGGCTTCTGCGTGAGCCACGGCGACCTGCAGCGCCAACTGGAAGCCGTGGCCGTGCCCCTGCGCGGCGCCGGCAGCGCGGACGAGATCTATGTGTTCGCCTGCACCGTGCCCAGCTTCGAGTTGAAGCCGGGTCAACTGCTGGAGGAGGTCGGCCCCCGGCTGGCCACGCTCGCACGCAGCATCGAGGCTGCACTCGGCGCGCCGCCAACGCTCGGGGCTTGAACATGAGCGTTCTTCGGCGCGCGCTACGGAATCCTTCTCAACCTGATAGCCATCCGGCTTTCCTGACCTGACTGCTCCACTCGCCGCGCATGAATTTCGACCTCTCCGAAGACCAGCAATCCGTGTGCGACGCCGTCGGCCGCATCTGCAGCCAGTTCGACGACGACTACTGGCTCGGCAAGGACAAGGACGGCGGCTTTCCGTTCGAGTTGCATCGGGCGCTGGCCGAGGCCGGTTGGCTCGGCATCTGCATTCCGGAGGCGTACGGCGGCTCCGGCCTCGGCATCACCGAGGCCGCGCTGATGATGCAGACCATCAGCGCATCCGGCGCCGGGATGACGGGCGCATCGGCCGTGCACATGAACATCTTCGGCCTCTCGCCGGTGGTGATCTTCGGGACCGACGCGCAGAAGCAGCGCATGCTGCCGCCACTGGTCAAGGGCACCGAGAAAGCCTGCTTCGCGGTCACCGAGCCGAACACCGGCCTGAACACCACGCGCCTGAAGCTGCGTGCGGAACGCGACGGTGACCACTACGTGCTGAACGGCCAGAAGGTCTGGATCTCGACCGCGCAGGTGGCCGAGAAGATGCTGATCCTGGCGCGCACCACGCCCATCGAGGACGTGAAGAACCACACCGATGGCCTGAGCCTGTTCTACACCGACCTGGACCGCCGCTTCGTGGAAGTGCGCGAGATCGACAAGATGGGCCGCAAGGCGGTGGACTCCAACCAGGTGTTCATCGACGGCCTGCGCGTGCCGGTGGAAGATCGCATCGGCGAGGAAGGCAAGGGCTTCCACTACATCCTGCACGGCATGAACCCCGAGCGCATCCTGATTGCGTCGGAGGCCATTGGCCTGGGCAAGGTCGCGCTGCGCCGCGCCACGCAATATGCCAACGAGCGCGAGGTGTTCGACCGGCCCATCGGCAAGAACCAGAGCATCCAGCACCCGCTCGCCGAATGCTGGATGAACCTCGAGGCGGCCAACCTGATGATGCTGAAGGCTGCCGACCGCTTCGACCGCGGGATGCCTTGCGGCGCCGAAGCCAACGCCGCCAAGTTCCTCGGCGCAGAAGCCGGCTACCAGGCCTGCCTGCAAGCGGTGATGACGCATGGCGGCTTCGGCTACGCGAAGGAATACCACGTCGAGCGCTACCTGCGCGAGAGCCTCATCCCGCGCATCGCGCCGATCAGCCCGCAGCTCGTGCTGTGCTTCATCGCGGAAAAGGTGCTGGGGCTGCCCAAGTCGTACTGAACAAGAACAATCGGAGACAACGTGCTGGATAACCTGGAGCGCTGGTCCTTGGAGAACCCGGCCAAACCCGCCGTCTGGGAGGAAGACGCCTCGACGCCCGTCACATATGCCGACCTGCACCGCCGCTCGGCCCAGGTCGCGCAATGGCTGGTGTCGCTTGGCCTGCCCGCGGGCGGCAGCATCGCGATGCTGATGGAGAACCGGGCGGAGTTCTACGCGCTGTGCTGGGGCGCGCGCCGCGCCGGCCTTTACTACACGACGATCAGCACGCAACTCAAGCCGGCCGAGATCGCCTACGTGATGACCGACTGCGGCGCGACCCTGCTCGTCACCACGCCGAAACTGGCAGCACTGGCACGCGAGGTGGTGGCCGGCAGCGGCTGGGCGGGGCGTGTGTTCATGCTGGATGACGAAGGACCGGCCGAGACCTCGGTTTCGGCGCAACTGGCGCGCTTCGATCCTGCAACGCCGCTGGCGCAGCGACCGGTCGGCCGCGAGTTCCTGTACTCGTCCGGCACCAGCGGCAAGCCCAAGGGCATCCGCCGGCCGATGATCGCCTTCGAGGACCGCTTCAAGGAAGCGTACGACTTCGCCGCCTGGCGCGACACCTACCGCGTGACGCGCGACAGCATCTACCTCTCGCCCGCGCCGCTGTACCACGCTGCGCCGAAGCGCTTCACCAACCGCATGATCGAGATCGGCGGCACGGTGGTGGTGATGAAGCGCTTCGATCCGGAGAAGGCGCTCGCGCTGGTCGAGCGCCACAAGGCCACGCACAGCCAGTGGGTGCCGACGATGATGATCCGCATGCTGGCGCTGCCCGAGGCGGTGCGCTGCCGCTACGACCTGTCGAGCATGCGCATGTTCATCCATGCCGCTGCGCCCTGCCCGCCCGATGTGAAGCGGCGCTGCATCGAATGGTGGGGGCCGGTGGTCACCGAGTACTACGGCGGCTCGGAAAGCATCGGCCTGACCGCGCTCTACAGCGATGAGGCGCTGCAGCGCCCGGGATCGGTGGGTCGGCCGGTGCTGGGCACGGTGCACATCGTCGGCGCTGGCGGGGAGGCGTTGCCGGCGGGGCAGCAAGGCGCGATCTACTTCTCTGGCACGCCCCGCTTCGAATACCACAACGATCCGGTGAAGACGGCCGCGGCCTACGATGCGCAAGGCCACGCCACGTATGGCGACATCGGGCACGTGGATGCGGACGGGTATCTCTACATCTCGGGACGGCGCACCGACCTGATCCTTTCAGGCGGGGTGAACATCTATCCGCAGGAGATCGAGAACCTGCTCGCCGGACATGCCGACGTGCGCGATGTGGCGGTGATCGGCGTGCCGCATGCGGAGTTCGGCGAGGAGGTCAAGGCGGTGATCGAGCTCAATGATCCGCAAGCCGCAAGTGATGAGTTGGCGCAGGCGTTGATGGCGTTCTGCCGCGAACACATCGCGCACCTGAAGTGCCCGCGCAGCGTGGACTTCGTGGCGCAGTTTCCCCGGCAGGAGAACGGCAAGCTGTACAAGCGGGTGTTGATGGAGCGCTATGCGCAAGGCATTCAGGCGCCGGCCTCCTGCGCCTTGAATGCCAGCGCCACGTAGTCGACGAAGGCGCGCACCCGGGCGGCAAGCTGATGCCGCTGCGGATACACCGCATGAATGTCCGCATCCGGCGTGTCGTACTGCGGCAGGACGCGCACGAGCCTGCCGTCGCGCAGGTAGCGCTCGATGTCCCACTCGGCCCGCATCAGGATGCCGTGGCCGTCGAGCGCCCATTTCACGGCGATCTCGCCATCGTTCGTGGCCAGGTTGCCGCGCGTCTTGACGGCTTCGGTGCTGGCGCTGCGTCCCTTGCCGCCTGACAGGCGCCAGACGCCGTAAGCCTCTTCGCCCTGGCGGATGCCAATGCAGTTGTGCCTGGCGAGGTCGTTGGGCACCTTGGGAATGCCGTGCTTCGCGAGGTATTCCGGAGCGGCGCACAACAGTCTTCGATTGGCCGCGATGCGCCGCGAGATCACGCGCGAATCCGGCGGCGCGCCAAAGCGGATGCAGACGTCGAACGCGTCCTCCGTCAGCGGCGGCGGGTTCACCGACAACTGCAATTGCACCTCGACCTGCGGGTACTCGCGGACGAACTTCGAGATCAGTGGCGCCACGTGGCTGCGGCCGAAGCCGAGCGTGGCGTTGACGCGCAGCAGGCCCTTGGGCGTGGCCTTGGACACGCCCAGCAACTCGCCCATGCTGTCGATGTCGCCGAGGATGCGGCGGGCATGCGCCAGGTACAGCTCGCCCTCGGGCGTAAGGCTCATGCGTCGCGTCGTGCGGATGACCAGCGACACGCCGAGGCGCGACTCCATCAAGGCCAGGTGCTTGCTCACCGCCGGCGTGGTGATGCCCATCTCGCGCGCCGCCGCGCTGAGGCTGCCGGCACTCGCCAGCGTCGAGAAGAAGCCGAGATCGGCCGGCAGCACTTCACTGGACATGGCTGCTCCATTGTTGAGTTCAGGTTAACGATGGATTCACTTTAGGCCCGGCTGCAAAGGCTGTCGAGTCCATACATTCACTCCACCCCCAACCACCCCTCGGAGACACCCCATGAAGACGTACAAGATTGCAACCATCCCCGGCGACGGCATCGGCAAGGAAGTCGTGCCTGCCGGCCAGCAGGTCCTCGAAGCGCTGGCCGCGGGCAGCGGCAACTTCCGGTTCGAGTTCGAGAACTTCGACTGGGGCGGCGACTACCACCGCGCGCACGGCGTGATGATGCCGGATGATGGCCTGAACGCGCTGCGCGACAAGGACGCCATCTTGTTCGGCTCCGCCGGCGACCCGCATATCCCCGATCACATCACCCTCTGGGGCCTGCGCCTGAAGATCTGCCAGGGCTTCGACCAGTACGCCAACGTGCGCCCCACGCGCATCCTGCCCGGCATCGACGGCCCGCTCAAGCGCTGCGGCCCCGACGATCTCAACTGGGTCATCGTGCGCGAGAACTCCGAAGGCGAGTACTCGGGCGTCGGCGGTCGCGTGCACCAGGGCCATCCGATCGAAGCCGCGACCGACGTGTCGATGATGACCCGCGCCGGCGTCGAACGCATCATGCGCTTCGCCTTCAGGCTGGCGCAGTCGCGTCCCCGCAAGCTGCTGACCGTCATCACCAAGAGCAACGCGCAGCGCCATGCGATGGTGATGTGGGACGAGATCGCGCTGCAGATCTCCAGGGAGTTCCCCGACGTCAAGTGGGACAAGGAACTGGTCGACGCCTCGACCGCCCGCATGATCAACAACCCGGCCTCGCTCGACACCATCGTCGCGACCAACCTGCATGCCGACATCCTGAGCGACCTGGCCGCGGCACTGGCCGGCAGCCTGGGCATCGCGCCCACCGGCAACATCGATCCGGAGCGCCGCTACCCGTCGATGTTCGAGCCCATCCACGGCTCGGCTTTCGACATCATGGGCAAGGGCCTGGCCAATCCGGTCGGCACCTTCTGGTCGGTCGTGATGCTGCTGGAGCACCTTGGCGAGACCGAAGCAGCAGCACGCGTGATGGCCGCCATCGAGAAGGTCACGGCCGACAAGACGCTGCACACGCGCGACCTCGGCGGCAAGGCGACCACGGCCGACGTGACGAAGGCCGTGTGCGGCCAGGTGACGGCCAGCGGCCAGCGCAAGGCGGCCTGAACGCCCGCGTCCCGGGCGCCAAGCCAGGGACGCCTTCCGCCTGACCCGGGCGCCAAGGCCGGGTCGCCAACCATCCTCCACCCAGGCCGGCGCAGCGCGCCGTGCCTCGCCCCGAAGCGGCCGTTCAAGCGCCGCAGGGGCCAGCTCGCGCACCCCATCACTCCCGGAGACAAATCATGCGACGCTACCTCGGAAAACTCTACGTGCAAGTGCTCATCGGCGTGTTCGCCGGTGTGCTGCTGGGCATCTTCGCGCCCAACATGGCGAGCGACTTCAAGCCCTTCGGCGACATCTTCATCAAGCTCATCAAGATGGTCTTCGCGCCGATCATCTTCGCGACGGTGGTGCTCGGCATCGCCCGCATGGAGAACATGAAGGAGCTCGGCCGCGTCGGCTTCCGGGCGCTCATCTACTTCGAGGTGCTGTCGACCTTCGCGCTGCTGCTGGGCCTGCTGGTCGTCAACGTGTTCCAGCCCGGCCATGGCATGAACATCGACGCTACGCAGCTCGACACCAAGGCCATCGCCAGCTACACGGCAGCCGCCGCCAAGCCCGAAGGCTTCGTCGAGTTCGTGCTGCACCTGGTGCCGACCAGCATCGTCGACGCGCTGGCCAGGAACGACATCCTGCAGATCCTCGTGTTCGCGACCATGTTCGGCGTGGCGCTCTCGCACATCGGGCCGCGTGCGAAGCCGGTGGTGGACTTCCTCGATTCGTTCACGCACGCAGTGTTCTCGGTCGTCGGCATGATCATGCGGCTCGCGCCGCTGGCGGCCTTCGGGGCGATGGCCTTCACCGTCGGCAAGTACGGGCTGGGCTCGGTGCTGTCGCTGGGCAAGCTGATGGGCACGATGTACATCACCTGCTTCCTGTTCGTGACGCTGGTGCTGGGCGCGATCTCGAAGATCTCCGGCTTCAGCCTCTGGAAGTTCCTGAAGTACATCAAGGACGAACTCTTCACCGTGCTGGGCACCAGCTCATCCGAATCGGTGGTGCCGCAGCTGATGCGCAAGCTCGAGCATGCGGGCGTGTCGAAGCCGGTGGTCGGCCTGGTGGTGCCGGCCGGCCTCACCTTCAACCCCGACGGCCAGTGCATCTACTACACGATGGCCGCGATCTTCATCGCCCAGGCCACCAACACGCCGCTGACGCTGACGGACCAGTTCGTGGTGCTGGGCGTGCTGCTGCTGACCTCGAAGGGCTCTGCGGGCGTGACCGGCTCCGGCTTCATCACGCTGGCGGCGACGCTGGCCTCGATGGGCAAGATCCCGGTCGCCGGCATGGTGCTGCTGCTGGGCGTGGACCGCTTCATGTCGGAAGCGCGCGCCATCACCAACACCATCGGCAATGCGGTCGGCACCGTGGCCATCGCCCGCTGGGTCGGTGCGGTGGACCGTGACCGGCTGGCCCTGGTGCTGGATGGCAAGGGCGATCCCGAGGACCTTCACGGGCTCTACGAAGGCGACGACGACAGCAACGTGAAGCCGCTGCGTCCGCCGGCCGACGTGGCCCATCCCTCCGCTGCGCGCGTGGCGGCCTGAAGCGCATGGATGCGAAGGTCGCGATCGACTGAGCACCATCGGTGGTCGAGAATGCCCGCTGACCCTGCCGCGGCAACCTCATGACCCACCTCGACACCTCCACCCGTGCACTGATCGACACCTGCGCCCAGGCCTCGCTCGATCTCCTTGAAGCCAACCTCACGCCGCACGGCATCCTGGCCGCCAGCCGGACCGAGGCGGCGGTGGCGCGTCGCTACACGCGCATCTTCGGCCGCGACGCGGCGATCTGCGTGATGGCCATGTGCGGCAGCGGCGTGCCGGCACTGGAGCAAGGCGCGGTGGCCAGCCTCGATGCCCTGGCGGCGCAACAGGCGGCCAACGGACAGATCCCCAAGTACGTCGACCCCGAAGGCCAGGACGCCGACTTCTGGTACCTGGGCTGCATCGACGCCACCTTGTGGTGGCTGATCGCGGTGGACCACGTGCGCCGCCACGGCAGCGTCGGCCCCGCGCACTGGGGCAGCGGGGTGCGCCGTGCGATCGACTGGTTGCTGGCGCAGGAGCACCAGCACTTCCGGCTGCTGCAGCAGAACGAGGCCAGCGACTGGGCCGACATCATGCCGCGCTCGGGCTACGTGCTCTACACCAACGCGCTCTGGTATGACGTCAAGCGCCGCTTCGCGCTGGACCATGCGGACGAGACGCTCTACCACTTCAACCACCTGTTCAACCCCTTCCAGCAGGACCTGCCCGAGTACCACCGCGCCCGGCTGCTGCGCCACTATGCGCGGCGCGGCCGGCAGGACCCGGGGATGTACCTGAGCTTCGTGAATCTCTCCGTGGTCGGCGACGAGGGCGACGTGTTCGGCAACGTGCTGGCGATCCAGGGCGGACTGGCCGACGCGGACATGGCGCGCCGCATCGTCGACACCATCGCCACGGCGCACGCGAGCGAGCCCTGGCCGGTGCGCGTGGTGCTGCATCCGCTGGCGCGCGAGCACGAGCTGTGGCGGGCGTACATGGGGCGGCACCAGCAAAACATCGTGCACCAGTACCACAACGGCGGCATCTGGCCTTTCGTCGGTGGGTTCTGGGTGATGGCGCTGGCGCAGCTGGGCATGCGCGAACGGGCGTGGACGGAACTGGGGCGGCTGGCCCGGGCCAACGAGCACGGGAACTGGCGCTTCACCGAGTGGTTCCACGGCAAGACGCTGGCGCCGATGGGGATGGCGGGGCAGAGCTGGAATGCGGCGGCGTTCCTGCTGGCCAAGCGGGTGCTGGAGGGTACGGGCGCGGCTTGGTGACACGGGTCGCGGCGAAGTTGCAAAGCGGGGACTCCCGCCAGCACGTGCCGCGCCTTGGCTCAGCGAGCAAATACATATAGATATTGACGAAATTGCCATTTTCACAATAATCTATGTGTATGCCAAAGACAGCCCGAGCCCTCCTCCAACTGCCGCCGGCGACCGCAGCCGCCCTCGGCAAGCTCGGCGCTGACCTGGCCGTCGCCCGTCTACGCCGCAAGGAATCCTTGAAGACCTGGGCCAAGCGCATGGGTGTTTCCGTGCCCACGCTGCAACGGCTCGAAGCCGGCGACCCCTCCGTCGGCATCGGCATCGTTGCCACCGCGCTCTGGCTGATCCAGCGCGATGGCGAGCTGGGCAATCTCGCCGCCCCTGAGCACGACCAAGGCGCCATCGAGATGGATGTCCGGGCGGCCGTCGAACTGGGCCGCGCGCGCGCCCAGGCCTCCGCGGAAGCGCGCATGAACAGCCAGCGCGCCAAGGCCTGAGATGCGCCTGGACGACCTTTACCTCTGGTTCCTGCACGACCCGGCCGCCCCGCGCCACGTCGGTGCGCTGAAGCTGGTCTCCGCCGGCAAGGGCGTCTCGCTGCACTACGCCACGGATTGGCTCGCCAACGGCTTTGCCCTGAGCGAAGACCTGCCCCTCATCGACAGCGAATTCCTGCCGCCGGGCCGCCTGTCGGCCGATGCGCAGCGTGCGGTCGGCGCGGTCGACGACGCGCGGCCGGACCGCTGGGGCGAAAAGGTCATCCGCTTCGTCGACAAGCCCCGGCGCCTTTCCCTGATGGAGTACCTCTACTACGCGGGCGACGATCGCTTCGGCGCGCTAGGCGTCTCGACGTCCGCAAGCCAATACCTCCCGCGCGAGACGGGTCCCCTGCCCCGGATCGGGGATGCGCAGAAGCTCAGCGAAGTCGCGGCCAAGATCGAGGCGTCGGAGCCGCTGACCAAGCTGGAAGCGAAGATCATCGCCGGCGGCGGCAGTCCGCTCGGTGGCGCGAAGCCCAAGGCCCTCATCGAGATCGAAGGCCAGCAGTGGGTCATCAAGTTCTTCAACAACGAGCCCGTCGACACGCCGCTCATCGAGCATGCGACCATGACGCTTGCCGAACGCGCCGGCATCACGGTCGCCACAACACAGGTCATCCGCCTTCAGGCCGAGCACGCGATCGCCATTCGACGCTTCGACCGCGAGCGAGGCCGACGGATTCACAGCATCTCGGCGGGCACCGCCATCCGTGCGGCAACTGCGTCGGGCGCGGAACCGGAGATGGGCTATCCGGAACTGGCGCGCATCCTCCGGCGGATCGGCATTGCCCACGACGGCATCAACCTGCGCGACGCGCGCGAACTGTTTCGTCGCATGGTCTTCAACATCCTCGTCGACAACACCGACGACCACGAGAAGAACCACTCGCTGCTGGTCGCCAACCCCTTCGAGAATGGACGCCTGAAGCTGGCGCCGGCGTACGACGTCTTGCCGACGAATTCGGGGCAGGGCTTCCAGGAGTTCATCTGCGGCGCGTATGGCCGGGACTCGACGCTCGAGAACGCGATGTCGCAGTGCGATGCATTCGGCCTGCTGCCCGCGGAGGCCGCCCTCGAAGTGGCCGCGGTGATCGAGATCGTGAATGGCTGGCAGACGCACTTCGCAGCGGCCGGCGTGACGAGACGCGACATTGCGAGCCTGGCCGAACGCATCGACGGCGATGACCTGCAGATCCAACGCACCGCCTTCGATCCCAACAGCTTCAAGACCGCGCGGACCAAGTCAAAGCGTGCAAGCCCATTTCAGCGGAGCAATCCTCGCCACGAAACCTGAGGCCCGGCAGCGCAAGCTCAGGGGGCCGGTCGAAAGCCTCGCGGCCTACTCGCCACTGGGCATGGGCCACTCCACGAACGGCTACTTGCAACCCCGATTCAAGCCGTCGACTTGAGGTACGCCGGAGCCTGCACCTGGTTCTCATACGCCCCGTATCGAACGGATGAGGGGTAGTACTCTGCCGCAAACTGCACCTTTCCGGCGGCATCGTCACCGGCTGTACGGGCGATAAAGGCCAGCATGAGGTCGATGCCCGCCGAGACGCCTGCGGATGACCAGACGCCTCCGTCTTCGACGTAGCGCTGCTCGACCACCTCCACATCGCCCAGCGTGCGCAGCCGGTCGAGCGAGCCCCAGTGGGTGGTGGCTCTCTTTCCGGAAAGAAGTCCGGCGGCGTGGAGGATGAATGCGCCAGTGCAGACCGACAGCACGGCCTTGCAAGTCCTGGCTTGGGCAGAGACGAAGTCGAGCAAGTTCGGGTTGCCGACCTCAGCGCGCGTCCCTTGGCCGCCCGGAACCAACAAGTAATCGAGTGGCGGGCAGTCCGCGAACGAGCAGTGCGGATTGACGGACAAGCCCTTGGCGCATTGCACGGGCCCAGGGGACTCAGCAACGAGAAGACATCTGCCTGGGCCTTCGGCGACCTTGCTCCACATCGCGAGCATCTCCCAAGGCCCGACGAAATCAAGCTCCTCCACCTTGTCGAAGAGCAAGACGCCAAAGTTCATTGAAGCCTTTCCGGGAGCTTTCGCGCCACAGCAGACGAAGGGAGCGAAGGGCCGCCGACGGACGGCTCCAGTCTCTTTCAAATCTAGCAGTGCATGGTTTCGCGGGCAATCATCACGCCGACGTGCGAGAAGTTCAAAGGCACCGTTCCCGGCAGCGTGCGCCTACCAGAGCCGCGCCAACGGGAGTACCACGCCTGCGAAGAGCGAGGTCGTGGCAGGTCGCGGCCGCAGCGCGCGTGAAAGTCCCATGTCGAAAGTCAAGGTCTTGCTCGGACTGAAGGTCAGGGCACAGAGCAACTGAAGGCCGTTGTCCGCGCCGGCGCGGTGCGTGCCGGAGACTTCGCCGAGCATGCCCCAGTGTTTCGACAGGTTCACCGAGAACGCGCTCGCACCGCCGAGCTGCGTGCGCGAGCTTCCTGGATCGACCAGGCCCAATTGCGTGAGATTCATATTGGCGTCCATGTGAACCGGGCCGAAGTCCTGGCTGTAGATCGCGTTGACATCGTAGTCGGCCTTGCCGCTACCCAGGGGATCCTTGGCCGTCGGCAGCTTGACGTTGAACTCCAGGCCGAAAGCCGTCTCTTTGTCGACGACCCAGGCGCGCTTGAGCGTGACGTTCGTGTCGCCCACGCCTTCGAATCGACCGTCATCGCCGCGCGACCAGATGTAGGCGTCCCCGCCCACGAGCAGGCCCCATTCGTTGTTGAACGCCAGCTTGAAGAGATAGGGCAGGTTGCCGCGTCGCGACGCGCCGCCCGTGCCCTGGCCTCCCAACTCGAGCTCCAGCTGGCCCGGGAACGGCAGTTGCGCCGGAGTGGAGACCGAAGGACGGTAAGGGGTGATCTGCTCGTATTCGGTGCCTTCGTCTGCACGCCCGGTGCCGGCGAGCGTCATCGCCAGGATCGTGACCAGCATGGTGCCGGAGGCTGAGCGTGGGTGTGGCATGGTACGTGTCGTGGCGGCAGCGCAGGTCGAGCGCATTCTCTCCGGCGCAACCGCTACGGCGTCCGGGTCCGAATCACCATCTGCCGATCGTTCATCGTGACATCGAAATTCCGCAGGAAACTCTGACCCAGCAGGACTTCGCTTCCCTGCCCGGCAGTGCCCACTGCGACGGTTGCTGCCGCCACAGAAAACGATCCAACGATGACGGTGACGCCCTTGACCAGCCGGCCGGCACGGGCCCCGTTGGCCGTATTGAGCTTCGCGAGGCTTCCGCCTTGCAGATTGGCACGGCGCGCAAAGTCCTCGGAGACGGATATGTAGGTGGCGCCCATGTCGACCAGGAACATGACCGGCTGATTGTTGATGAAGCCCCTCAAGCGAAAGTGACCGTCTTGATCGACCGGGATGGTCATCACCGATGGCATGGCAGAGGACGGCCGACCCTCCCACAACTTGCATCCTCTCTGCTGGGCAACGGTCGCACTGCGGGTGTATTCATCACCGCATTTCCAGACCCGGCCCTGCGCCGAGGCGGACACCGCGCTCAAGAGCGTGACGGCAAGGAGCAAGTACTTCATCCGAGCTTCTTCTGCCCGAAGTCAGGCCGGGCGAGCACCCATGACCGGCAATCCGATGTCGCCATGGCCAGCGTGGCAATGGCGAGCGTTTCCCGAGCGACCGGCATTGCCGCTGGGCAATGCAATCGACCGATAGTCCGTCAGTACTTGGTGTCGCGCTTGTCCTGCCGACCCCCTTGCTTCGTCTCGTGCTTGTCCTGCCGGCACTGGGCGTTGCTCTTCTGGTTTTCGGCCCGGCAGTCGACCTTTTCGGAGCGCGCATCCTGTTTGGCACCCTGGTTCGTGTCCCTGCCTTGTTGGCGCTGCTGCGACTGATCGGTGGCCAGGGCGGCTCCCGACAGTGCCAGGAGTCCGGCCGTGGCCAGCATTCCGCCCGTCAGACGCCAGCGTGCGTATCTCGATTCGGCCATATGCGTTCTCCAATTTGATGGGTTTGAGACGGCGGTCGGCTGTCGCACCAAGCCGCCTTCGTATGCTCGTGCAGGGGGTCGGATGAAAAGTCCTCCTCCAGCAAGAGTGCGCCCCTATTGCCGGGGTCGCCTCATGGTGGCACCAATCACTGCCGAAGAGAACGAAATTCAGTCGAAGGTCATCATCAATTGGGTTGCAAATTGTTCGCACATCACCGCGTCGCTTCGATCGCGCGCCCGTTGAGCGGCTGCGTCGGTCGCGCATTCATCGCATAGTGCTTGCCGAAGGCGGCGATCTCGCTGCCGGCAATCCTCACCGGTGTCTTCAGCACGAACCAGCGGACATCCTCGCTGCACGGCGGCGTGGTGAGCGATCCCTCGAAGGTGTAGTAGCCCTTGTTGCCGGGCAGCAGCGCGGTGGCATCGACCATCGCATCGACATCCCGCTCGTGCTCCTTTTCCTTCGGCAGGTTCTTCCAGACAGTGTCGATCAGGGAACTGGCGCCGCCCTTGTCGAGCAGCACCGCGACCACCGCCAGCTTGCCGTCCGCGCTCTTGTGCACGAGGTGCGCGACCATGGCGTGCGCCTTGCCGCCAATCTTCTCTTCACTGGGCTTGTGGAAGTGGAATTGCACGAGTTCGTAGCGCGTGCCGCCCACCTCGATCGAACTGCCCGGTGCGTAGTTCACCTGGATCGTGTGACCGTTGTCGATCACCTTGAGCGGCGATGGCTTGTAGTCGAACCGGATCGCCGGCAAGTCCGCCACCTTGGCGCCGCGGATGTCGATGGGCGACTGGACCTTCCCGAGCTTGCAGGTGGCAAACGACGAATCGGCTTCTGCCCACTCCGCAGGTCCGAGGTGTCCGCTGTATGACCAGTGCTCATCCTCCGCCTGCACCCGGGTTGCGGCGCAAAAAAGCGTCATCGCGATAAGAAACGCAGGCACTGCTTTGATGGCATGCATATCAACTCCTTCCACGAACGCTGTCCGAAGTCGAACCGGGCGACGAAGCATAGGCCTGCGGTGCTGTATGCGGCCTGACTGCCCCTGCTGGCATCCGACCTTCATCCGCTCGCAACCCCTGCCGTCTTCCCGGTTTCCATTCTCAGCGCTGCAGCGCGCGCAGGCGGTCGTAGTAGGCGCGCGCATCCGAACTCGCTGAAAGCAGCCGGGAAGCGACCGGCGCCTGCGCCCGCGCCTCGCTCGGGCTGTGGCCGAATTGCTGCCGGAAGATGCGGCTGAAGTGGGACGGGTTGACGAAGCCGAACTCTTCGGCGATGCCGACCAGTTGTCGGGCCGCGTATTCAGGCGCGACGATGGCCGCGTAGATGCGCTTCAGCCTGCGCTCCTTGATGTAGTCGGCGACGCCGCCACGCGTCTCGAACAGGCGATACAGCGTGCTTCGCGACACCTTGAACCTGCGGCAGATCGTCGAGACCGACAGCGTCGGCTCGCCAAGGGTCGACTCGATCCAGCCGCAGATTTGCTGCATCAGCGCGTCCTCGATTGCCGGGCGCGCCCGGTCCAGCGTTTCCGGCGTCGCCAGCAGGCTCACGGCGAGGAGGCTCGCGGTCGCGACGGCGACGCCGCGCGCTTCGTCGACGGTGAGCTCCGCGAGCCGTTCCGACAGGTTCACGAGGTGGCTCACCAGCAACTGCGCGGACGCACCGCGCGGAACGACGCCGTGCAGGTCGATGTCCCTGGGCAGCACGTCGGCGAAGGCATCGCGCGGCAGGAAGACGACTATGCCCGGTCCGCCCGGCGAGTCGAAGGTCGAGGGGCGCGTCATGTCGGTCAACACCGGTTCGCAGGCGGCGAGCACCAGTCGCTTTCCATCGGCGTCGACCCGGGCGCCGGAGCGCTTCAGGTTCATGCGCAGGTGCAGGTGGTTGAACTGGTCGGCCCGTGCGAGCCGGGCCGTGCGCTTCGAGATCATCGGCGTGTAGTCGCCGGTGGACAGCACGTGAGGCCCGAGATTCCACAGCCGGGTCCGGCTGCCGAAGTCGCCTTGCGTCACGCCGTCCGGTAGCACCAATTCGTAGGAGGTCGCCGTGCGTTCCTGCCAGAGCTCGAAGCGCTCCCGGGGCGCCAGCAGGCTGGCGTCGAAAGTGATGGCCGACACGACGCGCGCCGCTTCGCCACCCTGCGAGCCGAGCCTGTCCTGGGGCGCCGATCGCTCAATCATGAGGGCCGGAGTTTCCCACCTTTGAATCAGACGGAACAGACATGGGACGCACAGTCAACGACAAGCGAAACGGTGCTTCCTAACATTCCTGAACCAGCAAGTCTTGAAACCCAGGAGGCCGAAATGATTGGCAAGTTTGACCGTGATCGTCGCGAGTTCCTGTTCAAAGGAGGTGCCATGGCGTTGTCCGTTCCCATCGGTTTGAGCGTGGCCAGCGCTCATGCATCGGTCGTGCCCGACGACAGGCCGCCCGAGTGGACCAGCCAGAACCCGTTTCTCCAGGGCGCGTTCGCGCCCGTCTTCGATGAACGGGACGACATCGACCTGCACATCGAAGGCGAATGGCCCAAGGGCCTGAACGGCGCTTTCATGCGCAACGGCCCGAACCCCGAATTCGAACCCGACGCGCACTACGGCTACCCCTTCGACGGGACCGGAATGGTGCACGCGCTGTTCGTGCAGGATGGGCGCGCGCGGTATCGCAATCGATGGGTGAGGACGAAGGAATTCGTGGAGGAGCGGGCCGCGGGCCATCGCATCTACAACTCGAGCTTTGCCGCGCCGCCCCACGCCAACCTGGCCAACACCAACATCGTTCATCACGCCGGGCGCTACCTTGCGCTGTACGAGGGCGGCTCGGCCTACCAGCTCGATGGCAACCTCAACACAGTCGGGTCCTTCGATTTCGGCGGCAGGCTGACCGGCAACATGACGGCGCATCCCAAGATCGATCCGAGGACACGGGAGTTGCTGTCGATCGAATACGACCTTCACACCGGGGCGATACTCTATGCGCGCATCTCCGCCGGGGGCGTGCTCGACCGTGCGGTGCCCTTTCAGGCGCCGTGGCCGGCGATGATCCACGACATCGCCATCACGGAGCGCCACGTCATCGCCATCTTCTGCCCCCTGGTCTTCGACTATTCCCGCAAGGGACCGCCGGCCGAGTGGGAGCCGCAGCGTGGAACGATGATCGCGCTCGTGCCGCGAGACGCAACGACGGCCGACCAGATCCAATGGATCAAGGGCCCGGCGTTCTTCAACTGGCACACGGTCAACGCATTCGAGCACGGCGATCGCATCGAAGTGGTGCTCCCGTGGTACGACGCCTTTTCCCTCACCGCGCCGTCGAAGCGACTGGAACTGCACCGGCTCGTCATCCACACCAGCACCGGCGCGGTCGAGGATCACGCACTGGACGACCAAGCCTGCGAGTTCGGGCGAATCAACGAGGCCTACCTGGGGCGGAAGGCTCGCTACGGATACGTCGGCCTGCGCGATCCCCGCCCCGGCGAGCGCTGGCAGTCAGGCGCCTTCGAATCCATCGCGCGCTATGACCTCACGACGGGCGCCAAGGTCGTGCATCGATTTCCCAAGGGCGTGACCGTCTGCGAGCCGCTTTTCGTGGCCGACCCTCATGGCCGTGGCGAAGCCGATGGGTTCATCCTGAGTTTCACGCACGAGGCGGGGAGCGCTCAGGGCAGCTTCGTGGTGCTCGATGCCCGCAATCTCGACGCGCCGCCGCTCGCGCGCATCGTGCTTCCGCGCCGGGTGCCTGCCGGCTTGCATGGGTCGTGGGTCAGCAGCTGAAGCGTGATCGGGATCGCCAGGCATGAGTCGAAAGCGCACGAGCATCGTGGCGGGCTTGCAGGCCACGATGCTCGCACCCCCGTCATGGCTCCCGGATTCCGAACGCCGGCATGGGACCCGCGCGGCGGGAAATCCCGAGATCTCCCGCGCCTCCATCGGTGTGGCCGGCTCGCCGCCCAGGTCGCGCACGATGCGCACCAGCCGCTCGATCAGCCGCTGGTTGGTCGCCAGCTCGCCGGCGGCGTAGTACAGGTTGTCCTCCAGTCCGGTGCGCACATGGCCGCCCAGCAGCACCGACTGGATGGCCGCCGGCAACTGGGCTGCACCGATGCCGCTGACGCCAAGGATCGCGCCGCGCGGGAGCAGGTCGGCCATGAACTGCAACGTCTTCGGCGCATAGGGCATCGCACCCTGAAAGCCGCGGTGTGCGTTCAGCACCAGGTTGACGAAAGGCGGCCCGTCGTCGAGCCCTTCGGACAGCAGCGTGCTCACGTCCTGCAGGATGTGGGTCGGGCTGAAGACCTCCCACTCCGGCTTGATGCCCCGTACCTTCATTGCTGCGGCCAACTCGCGGTTCTTCGACGGCGGGCTATTGAACAGGATCTCCCGGCCTTCGAAGCTGAGGTTGACGGTGGTCGCATCCAGCGTGCACATCTCGGCTCCGGCCTCGATGCCCTTGACGCGCTCGTCCCAGGCGATTTCCCAGCCGCCGCCAGGCAGCTGCCGCAGCAGATCACCATCGACGCCGCCGCCCGTAGAGTTATTGATCACGATGTCGCTGTGCGCCCGGATGCGGGTGTTGATGTCGCGGTAGATGTCGGGGTTGCAGGTCGCCTGATCGTCGGGGCGGCGGGCGTGGATGGCCGCCACCGACGCGCCGGCGTTCCAGCAATCGATCACGTCGCACGCAATCTCCCCGGGCTGCGTCGGCAGGTGCGGGTTCTGCTTCTTGCTGGCCATGCCGCCGGTGGGGGCGATGGTGATGATCACCTTGGGTGTATTCATGCGCGGCTCACTGGACCACCATGTCCCAGGGCGTGCGCCCGGGTGGCAATGACGGCCGGGCGGTGAGTGCTTCGAGCGGCTCGCCGGACTCGTAGCGCACGATCAGGTCCTCGGGATCGAAGGTCACCCCGATGAAGTTCTGTTCGTAGTTGCCACCGGCGAAGAAGGCCTCCACCTCACCGGGGAGTTCGAAGACGTCGTACTGCAGTTCCAGCCGGTTGCCATCCGGGTCCTTGTAGTAGATCGAGATGGTCGGCCCATGGTTGATCGTCCAGAACGGGCGGATACCGAGATCGGCCAGGCGCCGGTATGTGGCCAGCAACTGGCCGAGATCGCCGTAGGTGAACGCGATGTGCTCCAGGCCGGCGTGGCGATCGGCCTCGCCGTGCAGCTCGGGCCGGCTGATCAGCCCGATGCGGTGATGCTCGTCGTCGTAGGTGAGAAAGCACACCATCTCGTTCTCGAAGGAAGGGCGCGCTTCCAGCACGGTGAGGTACCACGCACGCGAGCGCTGCAGGTCGCGCGCACGCAGCACGACGTGCGCCAATTGCGTCGGGCGGATCGGGCGGGTCGAAGCGTCCGGGAGATGACGGGTCCTGGTGTTCATGCTGCTACTCCTTGGCGAATTGGCCGGTGCAGGCGCGCAAGCGGCTCGGCGACGACGCGGTTCTCGATCGCGCCGATGCCTTCGATTTCCACCCGCACCCGGTCGCCGGGCTGCAGGTAGCGCGGCGGGTGCATCAGGCCGCCCACGCCGGCCGGGCTGCCGGTCGACAGGATGTCACCCGGCATCAGGGTGAAGGCCGCGGAGAGTTCCGCCACCATTTCCTCGATGCGATGGAGCATCTCGCCGGTATGCCCGTCCTGCCTCAACTCGTCGTTGACCCAGGTGCGCAGGCGCAGCGCGTGCGGATCCGCGATCTCGTCGCGCGTCACCAGCCAGGGCCCAAGGGGGCCGTGGGTGTCGAAGGACTTGCCCAGCGTGTGGGTCGGCGACCGAAGCTGCCAGTCGCGCACGCTCATGTCATTCACGACCACATAGCCCGCGATCACCTGCATCGCATCCTCGGCCACGACGTGGCGGCAGCGCTCGCCGATGACCACGCCCAGCTCCCCTTCGTAGTCGAACTGGTGGGACGCCTGCGGCAGGTAGACGTCGTCGCAGGGGCCGGCGATGCAGGAGACCTGCTTGTTGAACCAGACCTGGCCGGGGCCGCGCACCAGGCCAAGCCGTGCGGCCTCTGCCAGGTGCGAGGGGTAGTTGCCTCCCAGGCAAAGGAACTTCTGGGGTGCCTGGATGGGTGCCTCCAGGCGGACCTGCGAGAGCGGCAGTCGAGGCGCGCCGATGGCTGCGCGCCGCGCCCATTCCATTCCTTCGGCGCCCCGCTCCAGCAACTCCCGCAGGCTGGAGGGCGCGCCTTCCTGCGTGGAGAGGTCGCCGATCAGATCGCCGTCGATCACGCCGACGCGCAGTCGGTTTTGATGGGAAAAGGTCGCGAGCTTCATGTTGTTACCCCATGGGTTACGAACTCGAGGGTGTTCACGACTGCGCCGCTCAGGCAGGGCGTCCCGGGCAGGCTGGGGTCGATTTGCAGCAGATTCATTTCGTCGTCTCTCTTGTGATTTCGATGCCTTGATGATGGTCACGCCAGGCTGTCGCAACAATCCGGCGGGCTCGAACGCAGCGTTCTGAAGATGGAACGAAGCCATGCGACGACGAAGCCCCTACGATCACGGGACTGCAGGAGCCACATCCATGGACGATCTCAATGACCTGGCGCTTTTCGCGATGGTCGTGGAGCACAAGGGATTCAGTGCCGCCAGCCGGGAAACCGGGATTCCCAAGTCACGCCTGAGCCGACGCATTTCGCGGCTCGAAGAGCGCCTGGGGACGCGCCTTCTGCAGCGCAGTTCCAGGTCGTTGAAGGTGACGCCGGTGGGCCTGCTTTTTCTACGAGCGCTGCAAGACGATCGTGACGCTGGGCGAATCTGCACACGAGGTCGTGCAGGAGGCACTCGCGCAGCCCCAGGGCCTGATCCGGGTGAGCTGCCCGATCTCCCTGGCGCAGATCTGGCTGACCTCGCTGCTGCCGGTCTTCATGAACCGCTATCCGAGCGTGCGCGTCGCGCTGACCGTCACCAACCGGCGAGTGGACCCGTTGGAGGAGTCGATGGACGTCGTGGTGCGCGTCCGGCGCCCGCCGTTCGACGATTCCAGTCTGGTGGTTCGCCCGCTCGGCAAGGTGGTCGATGTCCTGGTGGCGAGCCCGGGCCTCCTGGAGAAGCATGGCGAACCGTCCGGCCCGCAGGCGTTGTCGGCTTGGCCGACCCTGTCGCTGCCTGCGGCCGGCGACGTCGCATCCTGGCGCCTGCGCAACGGCAAGGCGGTCGAGGAATTCGTGCACCGGCCCCGGCTGCTGACCGACGACATGATGGCGCTCAAGAATGCGGCGACGGATGGCATCGGCATTGCACTGCTGCCCGAGATGCTCTGCGCCAATGAGATTCAGGCCGGCACGCTTCGTGTCGTGCTGCCGGCGTGGTCCTGCGACACCGGAGAGGTCCAGGCGGTATTCCCGACCCGGCGCGGCATCCTGCCGTCGGTGCGAGCGTTCATCGACTTCCTCGCCGAGCACCCCGCGGCTGCCAGCCCTCGGGGGCGGTGATCCATCGCGGAACCTTGGGATGCAATACGTCCGTCGGGCGCAAGCAGCGGACCACAGGTCTCGGCGGCGCGAGGGAAGTCGAGGTCTGCAACCCGGCGTGCAGGTTGGCGCGATGCGCCCATGGCCAACCTTGCGCCCTACGCCTCCTCCGCCGGGATCTTCGCCAGCTTCACCGCCTTCCCCCAAGCCACATACTGCTGCCGCAGGAAGCCGCCAAACTCCTCCGGCGTGCTGCCTTGCGCCAGCAATCCGTACTTGTCGCACTGCGCCACGAAATCCGGGTTGGCAATCACCGCGCGCAGGTCGCGCGACAGCCCGGCGAGGACGGACTTCGGCATGCCGGCCGGCGCCACGAAGCCGCCCCATGGCGAGATGTCGACCAGCGGGTAGCCCGCTTCCGCAATGGTCGGCACTTCGGGCATCACGCTGCTGCGCCGCGGCAGCAGCACGGCCACCGGTCGCGTGCGACCGTCCTTGAGCAGCGCGGGCGTCACTGCCGGCGTCGCCCACGAGATCTGGATGCGGCCGCCGATGAGGTCGGTGGTCATCTGGCCTTCGCCCTTGTACGGCGAGCGGATCATCTCGACGCCGGCGTTGGCCATCAACTGCTCGGTCGCCATGATCGACGCAGAGTTGCCGCCGCCGTAGGCGTACTTGCCGGGGTTGGCCTTGACGTGTGCGAGCACGTCAGAGAGGTTCTTGCCCGGGATGCTCTCGTGCACCATCAGGAAGAACGTGAACGTCACGAACGAGGTCAGCGGCGTGAAGTCTTCGAGCGTGTAGCCCGGCGCACGGCGGATGTGCGGCACGTACGACAGCGCGCTCGATGTCGCAAGGCAGATCGTGTGGCCGTCGGGCTTGCTGCGCAGCAACTCCTGCAGCGCGAGCGCGCCGTCGGCACCGGCCTTGTTCTCCACCACCACGGGTTGGTGGATGGCTTCCTGGAATTTCACCGCCAACTGGCGTGCCGCGACGTCGGCGCCACCGCCCGCCGCAAAGGGCACGAGCAGGCGCACCGGCTTGGACGCCCAGTCGGATTGCGCCAGGGCCAGCCCCGACAGGCCCAACTGGGCGACGCCGGCCAGCAGGAGGTCGCGCCGGGAAAGGCGCAAGCCGTTGATGTCTCTCATGTCTCGTCCCGTCTTCTTTGGTGGTGTCGCGGTCAGCCCAGCGCCTGGCTTTCCATGCTGCGCGCGATGAGCTCCTTCATCACCTCGTTGCTGCCGCCATAGATGCGGCCCACGCGCGCGTCGGCGTACATGCGGGCGATGGGGTACTCGTTCATGTAGCCGTAGCCGCCGAAGAACTGCAGGCATTCGTCGATGACCTTGCACAGCGTGTCGCTGACCCACCACTTGGCCATGGCCGAGGTCGGCAAATCAAGCTCGCCCTTCATCGCGCGCAGCACGCAGTCGTCGACGAAGCTCTGCGCGATGGTGGCGTGGGTCTGGCATTCGGCCAGCTTGAAGCGCGTGTTCTGCATCTTCATCAGGGTCTCGCCGAAGACCTTGCGCTGGGTGACGTACGCCATCGTCTCCTGCACCGCGCGCTGCATCGTGGCGACGCCGCCGGTGGCGACGATGAGGCGTTCGCGCGGCAACTGGTTCATGAGTTGCGCGAAGCCCTTGCCCTCTTCCGTGCCCAGCAACTGCTCGCAAGGCACGCGCATGTCGTCGAAGAAGAGTTCGCAGGTATCGATGCTGTGCTGGCCGATCTTGTCGTGCAGCTTGCCGCGCCGGAAGCCCTGCTGGTCCTTTGTTTCGACGACGACGATCGACAGGCCCTTGCCGCCCTTCTCCGCGCCGGTGCGCGCCACCACGCAGACCAGGTCGGCATGCCAGCCGTTGGTGATGAAGACCTTGCTGCCGTTGATGACGTAGTGGTCCCCATTGGCCGAAGTCTCGCGCCGTGCGCTGGTGCGCAGCGCCTGCAGATCGGTGCCTGCGCCGGGCTCGGTCATGGCGATGGCCGCGACCATTTCGCCGGTCGCCATCTTCGGCAGCCAGCGGCGCTTCTGCGCCTCGGTGCCGAACTGCAGGATGTAGTGCGCGACGATGCCCGAATGCACGTTGTTGGAGCCGCCGCCGACCAGCGCGTCCATCTGCGACCGGAGGATCACCGCTTCATGCCGGAAGTCGCCGCCGCCGCCGCCGTATTCCTCGGGGATGCTGACGCACAGCAGGCCGGCCGCGCCGAGCTTGTTCCAGTAGCCGCGGTCGGCCAGGTGCTCGGCCCGCCAGCGCTGCTCGTTGGGCACCGCTTCGCGCTCGAAGAAGCGCGCGGCGTTGTCGGCCAGCAGCGCCAGGTCTTCCGTCATCCAGGGGGAGGGGCGTCGTTGCATGTGTGCTCTCGGTTCAAGCGCCGTATGCGCCGACGATGGTGACGGACGAGACGTTCTGGCTCGGGAATCCACCCAGGTTGTGCGTCATGCCGAAGGTCGGGTTGGCACGCTGGCGCGCACCGGCGCGGCCGCCGAGTTGCAGGTACATCTCGTAGATCATGCGCAGGCCTGACGCGCCGATCGGATGGCCGAAGCACTTCAGGCCGCCGTCGATCTGGCACGGCACCTTGCCGTCGGCGTCATAGAAGCCGTCGAGCACGTCGCGGATAGCGGTGCCCTCGTCCGACAGCAGCAGGTCTTCCATCGTCACCAGTTCGGTCACGGAGAAGCAGTCGTGCACATCGACCAGCGAGACCTGCTCGCGCGGCTTCGTGATGCCGGCTTCCTTGTACGCGCGGGCGGCGGCGACGCGGGTTGTCGCGAAGTACGAGCCATCCCATTTGCCGAGCTGCGCTTCCTCGCCGTTCGACACCGCGAGTTGCAGCGCCTTCACCGCGACCAGGTCCTTCTTGCCGAGGCTGCGCGCGATCTCGGGCGTGGTGACGATGGCGCAGGCCGATCCATCGGAGACGCCGCAGCAGTCGTACAGGCCCAGCGGGTCGGCGATCATCGGCGCGTTGAGCACGTCCTGTTCGCTGATCGCGTTGCGCAAGTGCGCCTTGTCGTTCTTCGCTGCGTTGGCATGGCTCTTGACCGAGATGTGCGCCATCGCGCGCTTCAGGTCGCCGGCATCGACGCCATGCTTCGCCCGGTAGGCGCTCGCGAGTTGCGCGAACGAACCCGGCGCAGAGATGTTCGCCCAGTGCAGGTTGTTGAGCGCGCCGCGTCCGCGTTGCGGCAGGCCGCCGTAGCCGGTGTCCTTGAGCTTTTCCACGCCGAGCGCGAGCGCGATGTCAGCCGCGCCCGAGGCGACCGCGTAGCACGCGCCCCTGAAGGCCTCGGTGCCGGTGGCGCAGTAGTTCTCGACGCGCGACACGGGGATGTACGGCAGCCGCAGCGTCATCGCGAGCGGCACCGACGACAGGCCGACGTGCTGCTCGCCAATCGCCGTGCCGAGCCATGCGGCCTCGATGCGGTCGCGCGTGATGCCGGCGTCCGTCAGCGCTTCCTCGAAGGCCTCGACCATGAGGTCTTCCGCGTTGCAGTCCCAGCGCTCGCCGAAGCGCGAGCAGCCCATGCCGAGGACGACGACCTTGTCTTTGATTCCGGTGGCCATGTGTGCTCCTTGTGTCAGCTTTGCGCGGGCGCGGCTTGCATCACCGGCTGCGCTTTCCAGAAATAACGTTGGAAGCCGCGCGCGGCGTCCACATCCTTGATGCGGAAGGCCATGCGCATCGGCGTGCCGACGTCGACCGTGGCCACGTCGGTGAAGTCGGCCATCATCCGCCCGCCCTCGTCGAACTGCACCATGCCGTACCAGGCCGGCGGATCGGGGCTGTAGGTGAGCTGGTCGGCGGTGTACGAAAGCACCCTGGCGCGCGATTCGGCGAAGGGGTGGTCGTCCTGGCTGTCGAGCGCCTTGCAGCTTGGCTCGACGCAGTAGCGTTGCTGGGGGTACTGCACCGTGCCGCAGCTTCGGCACTTGCCGCCGATGAGGCTCAGCAGCGCGTCGCGGTTGCGGTAGGCGGTGCTTTGCGGCGTGAGCTTGTCGGCCTCGGCGCGCATGCCGCGCTCGACGTCGACGAGGCCGTTGATGGTGAGGTAGCGCATGTAGTTGCCGTCCTCGCTGCGGCGCGCGAGTGCGGCGCTGACGCTGCCGCCTGTTGCGCGTTGCGCGATGGCGGGCGTCGCTTCGAGCACCAGCGCATCGCAGCCCTGGCCGAAGGCGGCGACGACGATGATGTCGCCGGGCTTCGCGCCTTCGAGTGCGTGCGCGAGCATCAGCATTGCGTGCGCCGCGCCGGTGTCTCCGCAGGTGGCGGCGAAGTTGTCGCGCACAGCGCTGTCGGGGATGCCGACCTTCTTGGCCACGCCGGCCCCCACGCGCGACAGCGTGCAGGGCATGCAGAAGTGCGCCACGGCCGAGGCTTCGACGCCCGCGGCCTGCAAGGCGGCCTTGACGGCCGCAGGCACGATCTTGAAGTAGCCCTCGTCGCGGATCCAGCGCTCTTCCCAGGCGTAGTCATGCGACTGGTCGTGCATGCGGTACTGGTGCACGAAGTCGACCGTGTGGCTGTGCGCTGCGCGCAACTTGGCGATGGGCGTGCCGCTGCCGACGAGCATCGCGGCTGCGCCGTCGCCGTACGCCATCTCCTGCGTGCTGGCGGCCTTGGCCTGGCGCTTGTCAGCAGCCATCACCAGGGTCTGGCCGATGCCTTGCAGCGCCTGGATCAGCGCCGAGGTGCCGGCGCGCATGCTGCCGCCCGCATCCTGCGCGCCCACGTTGTCGGCCAGGCCCAATGCGCCGGTTGCCACGCCGGCATTGAGCCGGTCGGCGAAAGGGTGCGTCGTCGATGCGAGTACGGCGTGGGTGATCTTCGAGCGGTCGAAGCCGGCGAGGCCATCGCGTGCGGCTTCGATGCCCATCGTGATCGCGTCTTCGTCCCAGTTGGCGATGGCGCGCTCGCCCTTCGCCTGGCCTTTGAGGCCCGGGTTGAACCAGGTGTTGGCAGAGGCGATGGCCTTGCGCTGGAGGCGCCGCCATGGGAGGTAGGCGCCGAATGAAAGGATGCCGCGGTCCTGCGTCATGCTGGGTCTTTCGTGTTGGAGAAAAAAAGTTCAGGTGCCGATGTCGGCGGTGCCGTGCGACAGCACGACCACATCGCGTTCGAGCGAGCGCGCGCGGAACTGCACGCGGGCGCCGTCTCGCCAGATCTCGGTGCGCAGGGTCTCGCCGGGGTACATCGGGCTCGCAAAGCGCAGACCGATGGAACGCAGCCGCGCCGGGTCGTAGTCGCAGCAGGTGCGCAAGATCGCGTGGCCCGCCACGCCAAAGCTGGCCAGGCCGTGCAGGATCGGCTGCTTGAAGCCGGCCGCGCGCGCCACGGCCGGGTCGGCATGCAGCGGGTTGAGGTCCGCGCACAGGCGGTAGAGCAAGGCGGCCTGCGGCATGGTCGGCAGGTCGCACACGATGTCGGGGGCGCGGTCGGGCGTGGCGGGCTTGGCCTTGGGCGCGGGGTCGCCGCCGGCGGGGCCGTTGCCGGGCGTTTCGGAGAAACCGCCATCGCCGCGGCAGAAGGTCAGGCCTTCCAGCGTGGCCAGCAGGGCGCCAGTGGCCTTGTCATGCAGCGTGCGTTCGGCCACGAGTAGCGCGCCCTTGTCGCGCCCCTTGTCGACGATGGACGTGACTTTCAGGCGGCCCACCACGGTGGCACCCACCGGGATGGGTTGGTGGATCGTCAGGCTCTGCTCGCCGTGCAGCACCTTCACCCAATCCACGCCCGAGTCAGGCTCCTTGAGCCAGAAGCCCGGCGTGGCCAACACCACCGGCATGGTGGGCGCGGCACGCATCTGCTGCTCGTAGACGAAGGGCAACTGCCGCTCGTCCAGCGGGTCGTGGCCGAAGCCGACGCCCAGGGCGTAGAGGGCGCTGTCTTTCCAGGTGTACGTCTGCTCGATGTCGGGGAAGACGCGGTTGCGTAGCTTTTGGTAATCGATGGGCATGGGCTCGATGGCGCGGATGAAGTGGGCGTATGGAGTGCGAGCGCCGCGGCCCCTCACCCCGGCCCTCTCCCGGAGGGAGAGGGAGAAAGAGTGGATGGGATCAGATCGGGTCCCAGCAGAACACATCGGCGCTGCGTTCCAGCGGCGTGAAGCCCGCCTTCAATGCCGGCATCGCATGGTCCGCCACCGTCTGCGGCGTCCAGCCTTCGCCGCGGTGCACCCCGCGCATCGGACGGATCTGGTTGAACAGGAAGATCTCGTTGGCGCGCACGGTGAAGATCTGGCCCGACACCTCCTTGGCCGCGTCCGAGCACAGGTACACGACCAGCGGCGCGATCTTGTTCGTCTCCATGCGCTTCATGCGCTCGACGCGCTGCTTCTCTTCCGGCGTCTCGGTCGGGATGGTGCCGATCAGGCGGCTCCACGCAAACGGCGCGATGCAGTTGGAGCGCACGTTGTAGCGCTGCATGTCGAGCGCGATGTTGCGCGACAGGCCGACGATGCCGAGCTTGGCCGCCGCGTAGTTGACCTGGCCGAAGTTGCCGATCAGCCCCGAGGTCGAGGTCATGTGCAGGTAGGCGCCGCTGCCCTGTTCCTTGAAGTGGTTGGCGGCTGCACGCGCCACGTAGAAGCTGCCGTTGAGGTGCACGTCGATGACCGCTTTCCACTCCTCCGGGCTCATGCGGAAGAACATGCGATCCCGCAGGATGCCGGCGTTGTTGACCACGCCGTCGATGCGGCCGAAGTGGTCGAGCGCGGTCTGCACGATGCGGTTGGCCGCGTTCCATTCCGACACGCTCTCGGTGCTGGCCACCGCCTCGCCGCCGGCCGCGCGGATCTCGTTGACCACCGCCTGCGCCGGGCCGGCATCGCTGCCCTCGCCGCTGCCGCTGGTGCCCAGGTCGTTGACCACCACCTTGGCGCCTTCGGCCGCCATCGCCAGCGCAATGTCGCGCCCGATGCCGTTGCCTGCACCGGTCACCACGACGACCTTGTTCTCCATCATGTTTGCCATGTCGAGTCTCCTGATATTGCGTTATTTCGGGACGATAGTATCGAAAATATCTATGCATGTCATGATGTTGAACCCCTCACATCGCGAACTGGCAAGAAATGAGACAAGCAGGCGAGCCTTTGCTGCAGGACTGGATCCGGCCCGGCGACACCGTCATGTGGGGCCAGGGCACAGCCGAGCCATTGACGCTGACGCAGGCCCTGGTGGCGCAACGCGCGTCGATCGCGCGCCACGGTCGTGTGCGCGTGTGGGTAGGACTGGGTTTCGGGGGCACCTTGCAGCCGGAGCATGCCGACTGCCTCGACTTCGTGGGCTATAT
Organism: Variovorax sp. dw_954; assembly: GCF_018449755.1. NCBI lineage: Bacteria > Pseudomonadati > Pseudomonadota > Betaproteobacteria > Burkholderiales > Comamonadaceae > Variovorax > Variovorax sp. dw_954. Next base: position 45,034 of record NZ_JAAVVD010000022.1, read on the forward strand.
CTCCGGCGCATCGCAGCGCGGCCTGGCACAGGCCGGCGTGCTCGACGTGCTGCCAGTGCACTACTCGCAGTTGCCCGCGATGATCCGGAGCGGCGCGCTGAAGGTCGACGTACTGATGCTGCAGGTGCCGCCGCCCGGCGCCGACGGGCGCTACCAACTGGGCCTGGCGCACGAATACCTGGGCGCAGCGCTGGAAGTGGCGCGCACGGTGCTGGTCGAGGTGCATCCCGACCTGCCGCAATTGCATGGCGGCCCGGGCATTGGCCCGGAGCGCGTGGCTGCCTGCTTCGAGGCGCGTCATCCGATCGTCGACGCGCCGGCCGCGCGCATCGGTCCGGTCGAGCAGGCCATCGCCGCGCACATCGCCGCGCTGGTGGAAAACGGCGCGACGCTGCAGCTGGGCATCGGCGCCGTGCCGGAGGCAGTGCCCGCTGCGCTGCTCGACCGCCGCGACCTGGGCCTGCACAGCGGCGCGGCCGGCGACGGCATCGTCGCGCTGGCCGAATCGGGCGCACTCACGCATGCGCGCAAGATTGTGGACAAGGGCGTCGGCGTGCTCGGCATCCTGCTCGGGGGACGGCGGCTGCGCGAGTTCGCCCATCGCAACACGAGCCTGCGGCTGTGCGGCACCGAGTACACGCATGACCCCGAGGTGCTGGCCGCGCAGGAGCGGCTGGTGGCCATCAACGGCGCCATCGAGGTCGACCTGACCGGTCAGGTCAATGCCGAGGTGGCCGACGGCGTCTACGTCGGCGCGGTCGGCGGGGCGGTCGATTTCCTGCGCGGCGCGCGTCGCAGCCGGGGCGGCCTGCCCATCGTCGGGCTGCCGGCCCGCTCGGGTGCGCGCAGCCGCATCGTCCTGAACCTGGCCGGGCCGGTGAGCACCTCGCGCGCCGACGCGGGGCTCATCGTGACCGAATACGGTGTGGCCGACCTGCGCGACCAGCCGCTGTCGGTGCGCGTGCGCCGCATGATCGCCATCGCCGCGCCCGAGCATCGCGAGGCCCTGGAGCGCGAGTCGTATACGCTGCTGGCGCGAGCGGGAGCCGCCCTGGGCCCCGCCGCGTTCCGGGAGGCGTAGCGCGCAACGCAGTCGAGTGCCGGCGCGCGTCCTCCTTTCCCGGTCATCAAGGAGGCAACGACAAATGAACCCGAACACCCGTTTCACCCGCCGCGGCGCCGCCGCCCTCGCGCTCACAGGACTGGCCGCCGGCCGCGCCGCGTGGGCACAGGACAGCCAGCCCGTGACCATCATCGTTCCCTACCCGGCCGGCGGCGCGTCCGACATCGTTGCGCGGCGCATCGCACCGCATCTCGCGAAGGCATTGAAGATGCCGGTGGTGGTCCAGAACATCCCGGGGGCCGGCGGCGCAATCGGCGCACAGAAGCTGCTGGCGTCGCCGGCGGATGGCCGCACGCTGTTCTACGGATCGCCGAACGAGCTGATCCTGGTGCCGACGCTGAATGCCGCCGTCAAGTACAAGCCGACTGCGTTCGTACCTGTGGGCATCACCACCCGCACGCCGATGATCCTGGTCGCCCGCACCGGACTGCCCGTGAAGAATGCCGACGAGTTGCAGAAGTACGCCAGGAACGCACCGCGCGAGCTGACGTACGGCAGCGTGGGCGCAGGCTCATTCCAGCATGTGCTGGGCGCCCACATCGGCGCGTTGATGGGCGTGAAGCTGCTGCACGTGCCCTACACGGGCGCGGCGCCGATGTACAACGACATGCTCGGCCAGCAAGTGGACATTGCCGTCGCGACGCTCAGTGGCGGCGCGCTGGACTACGTCAAGGGCGGAAAGGTGACGTCGCTGGGCATGCTCACCCGCGAGCGCAGCCCGCTGGCGCCCCAATTCGCCACGGTGCAGGAAAGCCACGCGCTCAAGGGCGTGAACTTCACGACCTGGGGCGGCCTGTTCGTGCGGGCGACCACGCCTGCGCCGCTGGTGGAGCGCCTGCAGGCCGCGTTCCGGGAAGCCATCGCGGTGACCACGTTGCGGGCCGGCATCCGGTCCGGCGGCAGCGAACCGATGCCGCCGATGACGGCAGCCGAGCAACATAAGCTCTATCGTGACGACGCGGCGCGCTACGCCAAGCTCGTCAAGGACCTGAACATCCGCATCGAACCTTAAGGAAAAAACTACTCATGGACGCAACCCAACTCCTCGACCGCATGCAACTGCTCGCGCCGGAAATGGTGGCCATCCGGCGCCAGATCCACGCGAATCCGGAACTCGCATTCGCGGAGCACCAGACCAGCGACCTGGTGGCCGAAAAGCTCGCGGCCTGGGGTTATGAAGTGCATCGCGGCCTGGCTGGCACCGGCGTGGTCGGTACGCTGCGCGAAGGCACCGGCACGCGCCGCCTGGGCATTCGCGCCGACATGGATGCGCTGCCCATCGTCGAGAACACCGGCCTGGCATGGGCCAGCCGGCGCATCGGCTGCATGCACGCCTGCGGCCATGACGGCCATACGGCGATGTTGCTCTGCGCGGCGCGCTACCTGTCCGAGCACCGCGGCTTCGACGGCACGCTGAACCTGATCTTCCAGCCAGCCGAGGAGAACGAGGGCGGTGCGCGGGTCATGATCGAGGAGGGCCTGTTCGAGCGCTTTCCCTGCGATGCGGTGTTCGCGCTGCACAACGGGCCCGGCATTCCTGTCGGCCAGATGGCGATACGCGAAGGCGCGGCGATGGCATCGTTCGACCGCGTGACCATCACGCTCACCGGCGTGAGCGCGCACGGCGCCATGCCGCACCACGGCATCGACCCGATGCAGTGCGCTGCCAGCATCGTGCTGGGGCTGCAGAGCCTGGTGTCGCGCGAGGTGAACGCGCACAAGGCCGCGGTGATCACCGTGGGCTCGCTGCAGTCGGGCGAGGTCTACAACATCGTGCCGGAGCGCGCCATCCTGAAGATCGGCGTGCGTGCGCTCGACCCTGCGGTGCGCGACCAGATCGAGCGCCGCCTGAAGGCCTTCGTGCAGGCGCAGGCCGAGAGCTATGGCCTGAAGTGCGAGATCGACTACATCCAGAAATACCCGGTGCTGGTGAACCACGAGCGCGAAACGGCATTCGCGCGCCAGATCGCGGTCGACATGTTCGGCGAGGACAAGGTGGTGCAGCGCGACCCGGCGATGGGCAGCGAGGACTTCGCCTACATGCTGCAGGTGGTGCCCGGCTCCTATGTGGTGCTGGGCAACGGCACGGGCGAGGACGGCGGCTGCATGGTGCACAACCCGAAGTACGACTTCAACGATCGCGCCCTGCCGCTGGGTGCGAGCTACTGGGTGAGCCTGGCGCAGCGATTCCTGGCCTGAAGCGAGGTGGTGCGGGGCGGAGGGCTGCTGAATGCGGACTTCGAACGCAGAGGACGCAAAAGAAGACAAGAAGAAACCAGAAAATTATTCTTTGGTTTTCCTTCTGCGACTTCTGCGAAACCTTTGCGACTTCTGCGTTCGGGTCCGGCTCCCGATTTCAGGTCTGCGCTTCAGTCAGCGTCTGCGCAGCCACCACGGCCTCGGTGCGGTTGCGGACGTTGAGGGCGCGGAAGATGGCGGCCAGGTGGATCTTCACGGTGCCTTCGCTGATGCCGAGGCTGCGGCCGATCAGCTTGTTGGGCTTGCCTTGCGACAGCAGTTGCAGCACCTCGACCTGGCGCTCGGTCAGCACCTTGCGCAGGTGTTCCAGCGTGTGGGCGCTGTTGGCGCCTCGCGGCGCCGCGGCGTCGGCACCGACGGTGACGCCCGGCACGATGCCCGGGGGCACGGCGGACAGCATCAGCGGCGGCACGTAGACGCCGCCGGCCAGCACCAGCCGGACGGCCGAGATCATGACTTCGGGCGAATAGGCCTTGGGGATGAAGCCGAGCACGCCCACTTCGAGCGCGCTGCGCATCACGGTCGGGTCTTCGTAGCCGGACAGCACGATCACCGGCACCGCGGGATGGCGGCGGCGGATTTCCTCGATGTGGGCCTGGCCTTCGGCGCCCGGCATGTTGAGATCGATCACGGCCAGGTCGAGGTCATCGGAAGCGCTTGCCAGCAATTCATCCACGCTCATGGCGAGCACGAATTCGATGGCAGGTTCCAGCTCGGACAACTTGGCCTTGACCGCTTCTATGACGAGCCGGTGGTCGTCGGCGATCAGGATTTTCATGGCGCACCCCCGGCGGCAAAAATTTGTTAACGCAAGTGTGAAGATAGCGACCTTTGGCGGCGCCGGCAAGCCGGGCCGCCGCCCGAAAGGCATAGCTCCCACGAAGTATGGTGCATGCCCGCGACGCCCGGAAGAATCAGGGGACTTCCAGAACGGACGGGACGGAGCATGCGCCGAAACCACACCGGCTTCGCGCCCACGCAGCATAGCCGCGAGCAGCCATGAGCCGCCATCGCCTGCTCGAATTCTTCCAACCCCTGTTCTCGCTCGGTCTCGAACTGGAGGTCGCGATCCACGCCGGCCATGCGGAGGCGCCGGTGGAGGAACCCCAGGCCCGGGCGCTCGCGCTGCTGGAACAGGCGCGCGCACAGGCGCTGGCCGCCGGGCAGCCGGCGGATCGGGTCGAGTCGGCGTCATTCGCGCTGGTCGCCTGGCTCGACGAGATCCTCGCGCGCCGCCCCGCATGGCACGCAGGCCTGCCGCCGCTGCAGGTGCGGCTGTTCAACTCCAACAACGCGCACACCGAGTTCTTCCATCACTTGTCCTCGCTGCAGGCAGAGGACGACGAACTGCGCGAGGTGTACTGGCATGTGCTGGCGAACGGCTTTCGCGGCCAGTATTACTTCGAGAACGGCGACAGCGGCGAGCTCGGCAAGCTGAAGGCGCTGCATGCCCGCCAACTGGCCACGCCGCCGCTGGCGCTGGAAGAGATCGCGCGGGAGCACATCACGCCGCAACCGTATTCGGTGCCGGACCCGCCGGGCCCGAGCAAGCCGGAGCAGCGGGAGCGGACCATGCTGCGCGGCGGGCTGGCGCTGGCGCTGCTGCTGCCGCTGGCCATGCTGCTGTGGCTGTTCGTGGCCCACCCGCCCACGGCGCCGACCACGCTCGCGCAACGCGTCGACCTCCGCCTGCAGGCCTTCGCATGCGCCGACCTGCAGGCCACCGTGACGGACAGCGGCATGGCCGAGGTGCGCGGCTTCGTGTCGCAGGCCGAGGACCTGCAGCGCGTGCAGCGCGAGGTGTCGGCGGTGCAGGGGGTGAGGTCGACGCGCGTGGAACTGGCGGTGCGGGTGTGGCCGTATTGCGAAGTGGTCGCGATGCTCAAGCCCTACCAGATGCGCAACCGCGAAAAGCAGTGGGGGCTGACCGTGTACTCGAAGACGGCGCGCAACGGCCAGCTGCGCGAAGGCGATCCGGTGCTGCTGCAGCTCACGCAGCCCAACTACGACGGCTTCGTCTGGGTCGACTACTTCACCGCCGATGGCTCGGTGCTGCATTTCAATGCGGGCCGCAACCCGCGCCGCCACGCCGCCGCAGAGCGCATCGAGATCGGCGCGGACGTGCCCTCGAGCTGGCTGGTGAGCCCGCCCTTCGGCACCGTGCTGGTGACGGTGCTGGCCTCGCCCACGGCCTTCAGCGAAAACGTCGACAGGCCGCCTTTCGAGCTGGCCTCCGACTACCTGCTGCGCTTGCGCGAATCGCTGTCCTTGCACAAGGACCCGGAGCGACTGATCGCCGAGTTCGAATTCCTGCAGACCACGGAGAGATGAGGTGAGCGCACTGCCCCACCCCTTCTGGCTGCTGACCGCGGTGTGCGCCGTGGCATTCGCGCTGCTGTGGTGGGGGACGTTGGGGCGGCGTCGGTCGCAGCGGCTGCGCACCTTGCGCACCCGGCTGGCGCGCTCCGACATCGAGGATGCGGACACGGCGCTGGCCGCATTGCCGCATGCGCTGTCCGAAGGGGACGCGGCCGACATCAGCAAGCCGTGGGTGATGTTCGTCGGCAATGCCGCGGCCAACCTGCCGGGGCTGCTGGCGATCGAGGCGCAGCCATGGATGTTCTGGCAAGCGCAGGTGCGTCCGGACATGGCCGCGATCGCGCTGGGCCCGGCGGCAGTGAGCAACGGCGTCGCTGGGCAGCGCGCCCGCGGCCTGTGGCTGCGTGCGCTGATGGCCCTGGCGGAGCAGCGCCCCGCGCTCCCGCTCAACGGCATCGTGGTGTGCGTGGAAGCACGCGAGCTGCTGCAGCCGCCGCCGACGATCGCGCCGCTCGCCGGACGCCTGCAGCGTGTGCTGCGCGAGACCACGCAACTGCTGGAACTGCGGCTGCCCGTGTATGTGGTGGTCACCGGGCTCGAACGGCTGGCCGGCCATGTCGAGGTGTGCGCCGTGCTGCCGCCGCAGGTGCTCGCGCAGGCGATCGGTCATCGGCTTCCCGAGCCCGGCCCTGGCGGCCCGGAAACAGGCCCGGAAATGGACGCGCCCGTTTCCGATACAGCGGGCGCGCGCTTCGACGCCTTGTTCGCCACCCTGTCGGCCCGCTTGCGCGCGCTCGGCGCGGGCCTGTTGCGGGAGCATCCCGACGCACCGGCCGGGCGCCTGGCGAGCCATCAGTGGGTGGAACAGCTGATCGCGCTGGAGCCGGCATTGCGCGAACTGGTGGTCAAGCTGTTCGAGCCGGAGAACGACAGGCCGGCCGCCTGCTTCTGGCGCGGCCTCTACCTGACCGGCGCCTCGTCGCCGCAGAGCCAGGCCGCCTTCAGCTCGGACCTGCTGCAGCACTTCCTGCCGGCGGACCAGTCGCTGGCGCGGCTGCACCGGGCGTCGTGATTCCGCGCAGGCCGCGCCCTACTTCTTGGGTGGCGGCGGCGGTGGCGCGGGGACCGAGTCGATCTTCATCTGCCGCGCGCCCACCGTGACCGTCACGATCTGCCCCTTGCCCGGTTCGACAGGGCGCACTTCGCGCCAGCGGGCATGGTCGAGGTCGCGGTAGGCGCCCATCACGCCCCAGGCCTTGGCATCGGCGGGCAGCACGAACTGCACCTTCTTGCTTTCACCGGGGCGCAGCAGCATCTCCTCGCGCTGCACCGTGTCGGCGGCCAGGATGGCGGTGTCCTTCTCGAACAGGGTAAAGAAATCCGCGCCTTCGAAGGCGGCGGTGGTCTTGAACGCGTAGAGGCGCACCGTGATGGGAGAGGCACGGCCGCGCGTATCGGGGTTGGCATCCGGGCCCGCGGTGATCGTGAAGTCCATCGGCGTGGTGACGGGCGGCGGCGGCGGCGGCTTGGCGGCGCAGCCGGCCAGCGCCAGCCCCACGAGCAACGAAGCGAGGACCGCGTGGTTGCCATAGGGCAAACGGTGGGTGCCAAGAAGACGCATGCTATTTCCTTCGTTGCATTGACCGGTCCGGACGCTTCTTTGATTATCACCAGTCAATTCGAACAGGCAACATGCTGACTCCCGAACTCGTCGAGGCCTTGCAAGCGCCCATCAGCGAGGCATCGCCTGTGGGCGACGACCTTGAGCATGACCCGGCCTTCACCGCACTGGACACCGCATCCCAAGGCAAGCCCGAGCAGCAGTTCGGCGACAAGGTCATTCCTGCGGTGGAGCCTGAATGGCGGCTGGTCTCGGACCAGTCGCAGGCGCTGTTGCGACGCGCCAAGGACGTGCGCCTGGCGATGCTGCTGCTGCGCGCGTCGACGCGCCAGCAGGGCGTGGTCGGCTTCAGCCTGGGCTTGCAACTATTGACAGCCTTGCTCGACACCTACTGGGAAGGCATCCATCCGGTGCTGGACGCCGAGGAGGACAACGACCCGACGATGCGCCTCAATGCGCTCGCGCCGCTGACCCAGCAGTCGATGGTGGTGCGCGACCTCTACGAAGCTTCGGTGGGCGTCTCGCGCGGCGTCGGACCGATCAAGGTGCGCGACATCGCGATCGCGCACAACCTGATCACGCCGGTCGGCGGCGGAACAGGCTACTCGCCGGCCCAGGTGCACGGCGCGCTGGCCGAGATCCATGTCGAACATCCGGAGACGATGCCGCTGCTGCAAGGCATCCTGGCGCAGGTGGCTGCACTGCAGGCGCTGGTGACCGATCGCACCGGCCGGGCCGATGCGATGGACCTCGATCCGCTACGCCGCGTCGGCGTCGTGCTGCGCAGCGCCGCCACGGCGGTGGTGGGCGAAGGCGCAGAGACAGGGCCCGACGGTGAGACCGGCAATACCGGTGAAGCGGGCGACGGCGACGCGCCCGCGAGCGGCGCCCGACCCGCAGCGGCCCGCGCTGGCGAACTCGGCAGTCGGCAGGACGTGCTGCTCACACTCGACCGCGTGATCCGCTACCTGCAACAGACCGAACCGGGCAATCCCGCGCCCCTTCTGATCGAACGCGCCAAGCGCCTGATCGGCGTGAGCTTCTTCGAGATCATGGCCGACCTCGCGCCCAATGCGCTCGACACCATCGAAACAGTGACGGGCCCGCGCCCGTCATCGGAGTGAGCCTCTTTCCAGCGAACCGCTACTTCCAACGCAAGGAGTTACTTCCATGGCCACCAGCAGTCAGAAATTCGTCGCCCGCAACCGGGCGCCTCGCGTGCAGATCGAATACGACGTCGAACTCTACGGCGCGGAGAAGAAGATCCAGTTGCCCTTTGTGATGGGCGTGCTGGCGGATCTGTCGGGCAAGCCGGCCGACCCGGACAAGGTCATCCCGGTGGCCGACCGCAAGTTCCTCGAATTCGACGTCGACAACTTCGACACCCGCATGAAGGCGATGAAGCCGCATGCCGCCTTCTCCGTGCCCAACACGCTGACCGGCGAGGGTGAGCTCAAGGTCGACCTGACCTTCGAGAACATGGAGGACTTCTCCCCCGCCGCGGTGGCGCGCAAGGTCGATGCGCTGAACAAGCTGCTGGAAGCACGCACGCAGTTGTCGAACCTGGTCACCTACATGGACGGCAAGGGCGGCGCGGAAGACCTCCTGGCCAAGGTGCTGGAGAACCCCGAACTGCTGAAGACGCTGGCCGCCAGCAAGAAGCCCGAGGACGCCGCGCCTGCCGCGTGACGCCTGACTGAACATTTCACTGAACATCAGGAGAACGCATCATGGCCACCGAAGCAGTCGAGCAGCAGAGCGCACTGAAAGACGTTGCGCTGGAAGGGAACGACTTCTCGTCGCTCCTGCAGAAGGAATTCAAGCCGCGCAGCGACGAGGCCAAGAGCGCCGTCGAAGCCGCGGTGCTCACGCTGGCGCAGCAGGCGCTGAGCAACACCGCGGTCATCGGCAAGGACGTGACCAAGTCGATCCAGGCCATGATCGCCGCGATCGACGCCAAGCTCTCGGAGCAGATCAACAAGATCCTGCACAACGAGGACTTCCAGAAGATCGAGAGTGCATGGCGCGGCCTGCACTACATGGTGAACAACACCGAGACCGACGAGAACCTCAAGATCCGCGTGATGGACATCTCGAAGAAGGATCTCCACAAGCAGCTCAAGAAGTTCAAGGGCGCGGCCTGGGACCAGAGCCCGATGTTCAAGAAGGTCTATGAACAGGAATACGGCCAGTTCGGCGGCGAGCCCTTCGGCGCCATCGTCGGCGACTACCACTTCGACCAGAGCCCGCCCGACGTGGAACTGCTCGGCGAGATGGCCAAGATCGCAGCCGCCGCGCATGCGCCCTTCATCACCGGCGCGAGCCCGCACCTGATGCAGATGGAATCGTGGCAGGAACTGGCCAACCCGCGCGACCTCACGAAGATCTTCCTCACGCCCGAATACGCCGGCTGGCGCTCGCTGCGCGAATCGGACGACTCGCGCTACCTCGGCATGTGCATGCCGCGCTTCCTGGCGCGCACGCCGTACGGCGCCAAGACCAATCCGGTGGAGGACTTCGACTTCGAGGAAGACGTGGCTGGCGCCGACCACAGCCATTACGCCTGGGCCAACGCGGCCTATGCGATGGCCACCAACATCAACCGCTCGTACAAGATGTACGGCTGGGGCTCGCGCATCCGCGGCATCGAGTCGGGCGGCGCGGTGGAAGGCCTGCCGCTGCACACCTTCCCGAGCGACGATGGCGGTGTCGACCAGAAGTGCCCGACCGAGATCGCCATCAGCGACCGGCGCGAGGCCGAGCTGTCGAAGGCCGGCCTGCTCTCGCTGATCCATCGCAAGAACTCGGACTTCGCGGCCTTCATCGGCGCGCAGTCGCTGCAGAAGCCCTTCGAGTACGACGACCCCGATGCCACCGCCAACGCCAACCTGGCCGCGCGCCTGCCCTACCTGTTCGCCTGCAACCGTTTCGCGCACTACCTCAAGTGCATCGTGCGCGACAAGATCGGCAGCTTCAAGGAACGCAGCGACATGGAGAAGTGGCTCAACAAGTGGATCACCAACTATGTCGACGGCGACCCGTCGACCTCGTCCGAAGAGACCAAGGCGCGCAAGCCCCTGGCCGCGGCCGAAGTGATCGTGGAGGAGGTGGAAGGCAATCCGGGCTACTACAGCTCGAAGTTCTTCCTGCGCCCGCACTACCAGCTGGAGGGGCTCACCGTGTCCCTGCGACTGGTGTCGAAACTGCCCTCCGCGAAAGGTGCGTGACAACGCTGCAAGGTGTTTGAGAACAGGGAGGCGAACTCGTTCTCTCAGCAGCTACTGGCAACTATCGAATCGATTGCCGATGGCGACGAAAGCAAGCAAGCCCGTTATCTATCCACTCTCAACTGAAAGGTGAGCATCATGGCCGTAGACATGTTTATCAAGATAGGCGCGATCGAAGGCGAATCCGTCGATGCCAAGCACAAGAAGGAAATCGACGTCCTGGCCTGGAACTGGGGCCTCTCGCAAAGCGGCACCACGCACGTGGGCACCGGCGGCGGCGCCGGCAAGGTGAACATCCAGGACCTGTCCTTCACGAAGTACACCGACTCCGCCTCGCATGCGCTGATCCTTGCCTGCTGCAAGGGCACGCACTACGACGAAGCCGTCCTGGTCGTGCGCAAGGCCGGCGACAACCCGCTGGAATACATCACCATCACCATGAGCGACCTGATCGTGACCAGCGTCAGCACCGGCGGCAGCGGCGGCGAGGACCGGCTGACGGAGAACATCACGCTCAACTTCGCCAAGGTGAAATACGAATACGACCCGCAGGCCAAGGAAGGCGCGGGCAAGGGCAAGAAGACGGCGGCGTGGAATATCGCGGAGAACACGCCGTTCGGTTGATGGGTTGCGGGCTGGTCCGCTCTCGGCAGCCTTCGGGCGCAGGAGCGGACAGCGGAAGACAAGAAGCAGAAGTCGCGAAAGGGCTTCTGCTTTTTTTTATTGCGGCGCGCCGATGACTTCTGCGACGCCGCCTACGGCAGCATCTGCGTCACGTCGTCATCCGCATGCGCCCACAGCGCCAGCGCGGTGTAGTTGTCATAGCCGGGCTTGGCGCGGCTCCTGACCTGCGCATCGAGTTGCTCGATCCATTGGCTTGGATTGCGCGAAGCTTGCAGCGTCTCGTTCAGGCACGCATCGCCCAGCGGTTCCCAGATGCCGTCAGAGCACAGCAGGATCACGTCGCCCACAGCCAGCGGCACGGGGCGCGAGATGCCAATCTCGGGCGCCGGTTCGATGGCGCCGAGGGCCGACAGCAACATGTTGCGTTGCGGATGCAGCCGCGCGCCTTCGTCGTCGAGCATGCCGCCGGCCACCATCTGCTGGACCAGGCTGTGATCGAGGGAACGGGTCAGCACCGCGCCGCCGCGGAACAGGTAGGCGCGGCTGTCGCCGCAGTGGGCCATGGCCACCGTGTTCTCGTGCAGGTCGATGGCCGCGAGGACCACGGTGGAGCGCATCGCCGACAGCTTGCCGCCCTCGGCCTGGCGCGCCACCACGTCGAGGTTGGCGCGCTCGATGACGTTGCGCAGCAGGTCGGCGTCGAGGCCCGGGCGCTCGGCGAAGGTGGCCAGCACGCTGCTGCGCACGACGGTGGCGGCCACGTCGCCGCCACCGTGGCCACCGGCGCCATCGGCGACGACGCAGACCACGTAGCGGTCGTCGTTCCAGTGGCCGTAGGTGTCCTCGTTGTACGAACGCCCGCCCTGCTTGGACAAGGTCACGATTTCTATCTCCACCCGGCTCTCCTCTTTGTCGTTGTCGCCTCGTGGCTGTCGTGGATGCTCGCCTTCGATCTATTGGCGGCCCGCTTTCAGGCGCGCCATCTGCTCGTCGTAGGCCTGCACGAAGGCCTTGCCGAACAGGCTGTGGAAGTCGTCCTCGGCCTCGGCCGCGATGCCGCCGTACAGCGCGACGAATTCATCCCAAAGCCTGGCCTTGCGATTGCTGAAGAAGGCGTCGAAGGCGGACTTGGAGACGATCTTGCTTTCCAGCTCCGCCGGCGTGAAGCGCGCGAGCACATGCGCGAGCGCGGCACGCATGCCGACCATCACGCCGAACTCGTGGGCACGCAGGTCGTCGTAGGCGTCGCGCATCGCTTCCTCGGGGCTCATGAAGCCGCGCACGCCCTTGCCCAGCAAGTGGGCCAGCGCAACCTCTGCCGTGGGCGAGAACTTGAGCGGATTGTTGGCCTGCGCCGCGATCATCGTGACCTCGGCCTGCACGCCGCGCTTGACCTCCTGGCGGGCATGCAACAGTTGCAAGGTGCCTTCGGCGGCCGTCCGCAGCAGCGCGCCGATGCGCTCCATGAGCTCGGGCGTGAGCGCGGTGGGCATCTGGTGGTTGCTGTTGACGCCGCGCAGGAAGGCGGCGAAGAGGAGGTCGTCGGAAGCGGGTGCGGCGGCGGGCCCTGCTGCGGCAACCGGCGCAGTGGGTGCGGGCGCTGCGCGCGGAGTCGCTGCGAGCGGTGGTGCGACGGGCGGGGTGCGCGGTGGCGCGACTGGCTGGGCCGCCGGCGCTGCGGGTGGCGGACCCGGCATCAGGTTGGCGAAGGGATCGTCGTCGGCATCGGCCGGAAGCTTCCGCCCCGACGGACTCGTGGCAGGCTCGTCGATCAGGTCGCCGAACAGGGGTGTCGGCACCGTGGGATTTGCGCCGAGGTCGTCCATCAGTGAGCCGCCACCGCTGGCTCCGCCGGGAGGGACGACACCCTTGGGCGGCGTATAGCCGAACTGGCCGATGGGCACGTGGTCGCTGCGCGGCGCGGCGACCGGCTTGGGCGTGGCTTGCAGGGCGGCGAGCGGGTCGGCGTTCGACGTCATGCCTGGCTGCAGCAGCGGCGCGCCAAGCGGGCTCTCTCCGAACGGGTCGCTGCCGGGGCCGTTGCCGCCGAGGCCGCCGAACAGGTCATCGATGTTGCTGGCCGGGCCGGGCATCAGGCCGAGGTCGGAGAGGTCCTGGTTCGCGCTGCCGGCGGGGGGTGGCGAAGCGCCCGAACCGAGCAGGTCGGCGAAGGGATCGTCGATCGACGAGGCTGCCGCGGCCTTGCCGGCGGGGTGCGCCATCGGGTCCGGGAACAGGAATGGGTCGGCGGGTGCGCGGGGAGACGGCCCCGCTGCCTTGGACGCCGGCGCGGCAACCGGCGGCGGCGCGGGGGAGCCGAGCCCGGCAAGCAGGTCCGCGAACGGGTCGTCGTCGGGAGACCGCGGGCTGCCGGCGGCTGCCGGAACGGGCGCGGGTGCTGCCACACCGCTCCCCACGCCCTGCACCGAGAGTTCGAAGCCGCCCACGACCAGCCGGTCCCCCGCCGCCAGCGCCGCCTCGCGCCCGGCGCCGAGCGGGTGGCCGTTGTGCTGCAGCGGATTGCTGCCGCGATCGAGGATGAAGAACTGGCCGCCGCGGCACTCCACCTGCGCATGCACGCGGGACACCGTGCGGTCGGGGTCGTCGAGCACCAGCGTGTTGGTCGGCGCGCGCCCGATGGTGCCGCCGGCCGGCCCGAACTGCGCCGACAGGGGCTGCCCCGCCGGCGCACCGCGATGACTGACGACCACCACATTGATCACGGCTTGTGCCTCCTAGTTGACGTCATGTTCACTACTGCAAGCCCGGCTTTGCGCCGGACCACCACAACCATGCGGACACCGCGCCGAAGATCAGCGCGATGAGGAACCAGGTGCGGCTCGCCGGACCGAGTTTGAAGCCCTCGCGGGAGAAGCGCCAGAGGGCGGCCAGCAAAAAGACGGCGCCCAGCAGGGGGAGGATGTAGTGGGTGGCCATGCAGGTCAGGCACCCATGGCGTTCAACCAGCGCTCCTGGCGCCACGCGGGGGCTGCGGTGTTGAAAAGCGGGGTGCCGGGTTGAAGGAGGCAGAGATATTGCGCGGCCGCAATGCGCTGGCGCTGGAAGCCGGTTTTCAGGATCGAGAGGCAATGCGCGGGCGATGGCGGCCGGCCCATGAAGTAGCGCGTACCGGCTGCGAAGCGATGCGCGTTGGCTTGCCACCATGCGCCGATTTTTTCCGGATCGGGCGACGGCAGGCCGAAGTCTTCGTCCATGGCGACATCGTCGTTGGCGGGGTCGTCATCTGGGCCTGCGCCGGCGTCTTCCACCGTCTTGCGCTCCAGGTCGGACAGCGCAAGATCGAGTCCCGTGACGAGGCTGAACGACTCGCCCGCCAGGCGCGAGAGTTTCGCGTCGCTCATCTGATTGATCAACCAAGGCACATAGTGATGGTCGCCGCTCACACCCATGCTGCGGACGAGCAGGCGAATGTTCTCCGGGTCTTGCGACAGCACCTTGAGAAGGGCATGCGACTCGGGCAACGCGCCGAACTTGAGTGCGAGGTTCAGTGCGCGTCCGCGCAAGGGCCCGGGTTCCTCAGCGAAGCGGCGAAGACGGGCCAAAGCCGCACCTCGATCGCCCAGCAAGACTGCCGCACGCGCTGCCTCGAAAGCGCAACGGGGATCCTCGTCATTCAGCGCGGTCGTGCAAGCCGGCAGGCCATCGACCAAGCCCCGATCGGCGATCAAGCGCAGCGCTCGGACGCGCAGGTCGGCATCGGCGTCATTCAGCGCATCCATGGCGATGCGCCCCGGATCGACCTGGTGCATCGAACAGGCGGCGAGCCCCACCTGTCGGCGGAATGCATGCGGCGATTCGAGCAACGCCTTGGTGATGCCGCGCAGACTGGAGGCGGAAACCCAACCGAAGGCGGAGAGCAGGCCGCCGTGATGACCTCCCTCCGCGGCTTCGACAAGTGCAAGCAATCGCTCTACACCGACTGCATCCCGGTCTTCGATAGCACGAACCGCGGCGGTAAAGATCTCTCCAAGGCCCGGACTCGCGAGCGCGGCGGTAGCCAACGTCGATCCGTATTGGCCACCGACTGCGACCCCATCAAGGTGTGCCGCCAGACGATCGTCCAGTCGGCGCAGTTGGAGCAGCTTGACGTGCGGGGCTGATACTAGGAAAGACCGGGTGTTGCGAAGCGTCGCTGCCTGTTCGACATGCTGCTGCACGACAACGGGAACTGGCGGGCGAATGGCAAGCATGTCAAGCCAGCGGATCGGGCCTGTTGACGGGTGTGCGCATCGGCATGCTTGCCATCAGACTATCTGGTTCCAGACGCCATCGCGAAGCACGAAGACATCCTTTGGGCCCAGCGAGTAAAGCCCCGTGGGCGTTCGGACCAAGTGCAAGCATGTCGCTGGCCGCCGATCATCCACGAATGCGTCATCAGGCACGAGTTGGTTATTTCGCAGCGTGAGGATCTCGAAGTCGGTCACGCAGTAGATCCGACCTCCGGATTCAGCGACATCCTGCAAGGTGTCCCGCCGATTCGTTTCGATCAGGCTCCATTGATCTTCTCGGCCCACCATGAAGACGCCCTTGTCACCCGCTATATAGACAATGCCGTTCGATGCGCAGCACACTGCATTGAGATTTGTGGACGTTGGCGAGTCGATGACACGCCAGTCCCACCCAGTCCTTCGCCAGACTTCGCCGCGCCATCCGACGGCGTAGAGGTCCTCCCCCCCGAAGCCATCCATATCCTCGAAACCAACAATCATCTTCGGCGCCCCGCTTTCAATGACCGGGCCGATATGGGTCCACTGGCCCGGTCCCTCACGCTCAAGCACCTTGCGCCCCATGCCGACTGCAAATGTGCGTCGCTCGATCGTCCGCAGCGCTCTCAACGATGCGCCCGGCTTGGGAATCTTGCCCTTCAGGGGTATCGCAGTTCCCGCGTCCAATTCCCAGTAGTCGCCTGCGGGAGATATCGCGATTACAACTGTGGAACCGTCATCAACGCGCGTCGTTGCCATCGCAATCGCAGTCCACGGATACGCGCCCTTGTACCTGTCCCATTGCTTCTCCGCGGCAGGCTGATAGGTGATGAAAGTCGAATTCGAACGATCCTCTTGCGCAAGGCGGTCCCCCTCCTTCGCGCAATACAGTGTGCTCAGATCCTGGGCGGCGCCAGAAAGAAACGTCGAACCTTCGTGATTCATGTCGCGGCCTTAAATTGCGGGTGGTGGGCTGGCATGGTCTAGCCAAAGAGGTCGTCCAACTCACCTTCCATGTCCTCATCGCCGCCCTGGGCGCTTGACGAATGCTTATGCGTAACCTTGGTCTTTTTCGGATCGACAGGGCTCTTGAACGAATTGTTGAGTTGATGCTCGATACAGTCCTTGTCGCACTCTGTTGTGGCCTCGATGGACATCGCGCAGATGGCGTTGTATTCGCCGAGGTTGCATTTATCCAAATGCTTCAAGTCGTGCAGTTCCGCCGCGTAGTCGAGTGCGGCGTGTGCCTTGCCATGCGTGCCGACATGTTGGCTGGGGCCCTCCAGACATGCGCATAGCGCTGTGTTGTGGTCGTATCCCTTCATGTAGTTCCCGCTCGCGTTCTTGAAATTCGCTTTCGGCGGAATGTGGTGCGGTGTCTGGCCGGGACAGCATCCCCCTTTTCCATCCTTCTCCGCGTTGTAGGGGCGCAAGAAGCAACGCATCGCTTCCACGCAGGGAGAGCTCGAGGCTTCGGCAACTGCGACCGCCGTCATTTTGTCCGTCGGCTTGCCGGGCGTAGCCTTGATCAGTGCATCATGCTTGGCCACGCTCGCATCCCGCTTGGCCGGGTTCTTCTTCACCTCCTTGCGCAGCTCGCCCACCGTTTTGTTCAACGCGCCGGGACATGCGTCCTTTTCATCAACGTCCTTGCAAGCCTCCTTGGCATTCTTCACAGCCGGACCACAGGCGTGATCGCTGTCCTTTGCGAATGCGGCCTTGTCAATGTAGGGCCAGGTGGGTGAATTACCTGGCAATGATGCATGGTTATGAGTTGTGATGTCTCCCATCCGGACCACGTTCTCCCCCTCGACCTGCACGTCCATGGACCAGGCGTTGAAGTAAACCTTGCCCATATTCTTGCTGGTCACCACACCCTTTTTCGGCGCACTGCCAGCCTCGTCGCCCATGCTCTTCGAGAAGTAGCTCTTGTTCTTGAGCATCACCTCCTTGCCTGAGATCTGTACCGACGTCGAGCCCGACGTGGTGTCCGACGCCATGCCGGTGTTCGGGTACGGGATGGGCACGCCCGGCGGTGTCGCTGGCGTCAGCGGCGGGGTGAAGCAGACATCCGGAAAAGCGCAGATCGACTTACCATCGGCGGCCTTGCATGACACCTCCATGTTGTTGGCATAGACCTCGTTGCTCATACGTTCCCTCGAAGCTGCAACGCAACCGCTGCGCGCTGGCCGCCGTCATTGGCCCAATGCGCCAGCACGTTCGGCCCCAAGGTGTACCCCTTGCTGCACGCGGCTTGCGCTGTCGCGACGACGGCCACGCCGGAGGCGGCGCCTGCCTCCCCGGTGCATTCGGCGGGGTGCCAGATGTCGAATTCTTCCTTGCGCTGTCGCATCGTCCGGGACAGGGCCAGGGCCGCCTCCTTGAAGTAGTAGTGCTCGCCGGAGAGGTCGGCAATACGAAAGTCCATGTCGTGCACCTGGCAGCCGGCCTCCTTCAGGGAGGCCTTGATTGCCTGGGCCAGCCCGTCCGCGCGCAGGGGCTCGCCGCTGTCGATGTGAGCGGCTTCGCGGCCGAAGCCGATACCCGTGCAGACCAACTCTCCGGCGCGCAGGTGAGGTCGCCCGACCAGCAAGGCGCCCGCCGCCTCGCCGGGCATGAAGCCGTTGGAGTTGCGCGGGGACAGCAGCCGATCTTCCTTTTGATAGTGGCTCAAGGTAGGCCACGACAGCAGACTATCCGTTGCGGCCACGAGCACACGAGTGACCTGGACTTCGGCCATCAGCGCCCGCGCCAGCGCCAGCGCGACCGCCACGCCCACGCGCCCGTGCGCGACGACGGCCGACTGCGCCGAGAACACGACGCCCAGCTCCGTCTGGATCTGCAGGAAGAGCCGATCATCCAGGCCCGCCGCGCGGCCGGGCCGCTCCTGCTCGGCAACGCAGAGCAGCAGGGGCAGCTTGCCCCATTCGTCCCTCGGCACATCCTGCAGCGCCTCTTCGATCGACATCGCCGCCATCTTCGCGAGCTTGGTCAACCCGCGCCACGGTTGCTCCAACTGGACCTGATGCGCCATGATCCATTCGCCCCCGATGTCGATGAAGCGGGTTTCGGTCGGATTGGTGACCTTCGCGCGAAACGCTGCGCAACTGGCGTCCGCCGTCAATCCGACAGAGGTAACGAGTCCTGTGCTCCGTATCGCGATGTGGTGAGCGGTGTTCATGCTTCCACCGCCTTCGGCTCAGGCTTGTCCATCGGCACCATGACCACCGGGATCGGAAAGTTCACCCGGTCACGCTGCTGCCACCACTCCTTGCCCTTTTTCCCCACCAGGATCTGCGCGATCTCGAACATGTTCTTCTTCAAAGGCCTTGCAATACGCCACGTGAGGCTGAAGCGCTGCTCGTCGGGTTCGATCACGACGGTGTCCAGCATGGCCGTGTAGTCTTCTCGCTCGCCGTGCTTCGGGAACACCGTCACGGGCGCCACCAGGTGCGGGATGGTGAATCGCGTCAGGCCCTCCGGCGTCAGGTTGGCCAGCAGCACATCGACCGGCCCGTTCTTGAAATGTTCGAGCGGCACCTGCTGGTCCTCAGGCGCGGCCTGGTAATAGCGTTCGTCGAAGTCGGGCGGCAGGAAGGGAAAGTGCTTCTCCAGCCATTCGTCGTCGTACGTGCCTGCAAAGGCTGAACGCGGCTGCCAGCCGCGGCCTACGGGGCCGAAGGCCATCGGCTTGTAGTTGCCGCCCGGGTCGCGCACGCCCTGGCCGATCTCTTCGGTCGCTGGCAAAGGTCGCCCCTCGACCCAATCGACCTTGATGTGCTTGTGGAAGCCCCGGCCGGCCGGGTTGGCCATGAAGGCAGCATGCTCGCACGGGTCCTCATGCAGCAGGTCGGTGCCACCGAACGCCACGTCGTACGAGATGGGTTGCTTCAGGAAGACGCCCGGTGGCGATGCGGTCGCGTTCGCCACACCGCACTCCCAATGCCGTGGGCCGACCACCGCGAGCGCCTTGCTCCAGTTGCCCACGCGCAGGCCGGCTTCCACCCGCGTCGTGGGGCGGCCGTTCGGCGCATAGGCGCTGCCCAGCAACAGGATGTCGCAGCGCGGCTTGCGCGGCGCGAAGTCCACTTCGTAGACCGGCGCCGACAGGCCGGGCTCGCCGGTGAAGGTGTCGGCCATGACCAGCGGGAGTTGCGCTTCATGCAGCGCGAAGTGGCCGGCCGGTTCGTCGGCCAACGGAAAGCGGAAGGTCCCCTTGATGACCACCACCAGCAACTCGCGCCCGCTCGGCTCCAGGCCCATGTTGTAGGCGGCGACCATGCGAGTGGCATTGATGAGTTCCATGTTGCTGCTTCGCTCCGATGCCCGCTCAGTTCAGTTGCACCGATCCACCCTTGACCCGGTTGACCCCCGTGGAGTGGCTGGCCACGTAGCTCCCCTGGATCAGCACCTTGCCCGCCTTGGTCAGCGTCACGCTGGCCTTGCCGCAGCGCAGCACCAGTTGCTCCTTGGCGCTGACGATCATGCGTTCGCCGTTCACATCCACCTCGACCTGCGCGGGCGCTTCGGCGAGCGGCCAGCCTTCGGATTGGCGCAGCACGCCCATCACGATGGGCCGGCTGGCATCGCCGCCTTCGAACATCAGCGCCACCTGCTGGCCGATGTGCGCACCATGCAGGTCCACCACCGTCCGTGCGCGCACGGCGGCGCTGCCGGGCTGGCCGGCGAAGAGGACCAGCGGCGTGCCGCCCTCGTCGGCGATGGCGATCAGCTCGCCGGTGACGACCGATGGCAGGCTTTCGCTGGCGCGCTGCAAAGCGGATCGCCCGGCCAGCAGTTGCTGCAGTTCCGGCTCCGGCGGCGCCAGCAGCGCCTCGGTGTCCTTGGCCAGCATCGCGTCGATCGACTGTCGTTTGCTCATGGTGTTCCTCGTCGCTTGGCTTCAGTTCTGGAGAATCTTCGAGCCCTTCACTATCACGTCGCTGCTGGCCTTGATGTTGATCTTTCCGGACCCGTCGATCGTGATGTCCTTGCCCTTGATGGTGATGGTGCCGTCCTTCTTCATCGTGATGCTGGCGCTCCCCGTGGTGATGGAGATGGAGTCGCCAGCCGTGATGGTGAGGTTCTTGCCGACCGACAGCGCATCGTCCTTGCCGACGCTGGTGGTGCGGCCGTCGGCGACGCTGCGCGACTCGTCCTTGCCCACCGTGGTCGACATGGCGCCGCCGACGCTGGTGCTCTGGTCCGCTCCCACGTTGACGGTCTGCGCGGCGCCGATGGTCACGGCCTGCGCGGCGCCGATGGTGATCTCCTGCGCGGCGCCCACAGTGATGGTCTCGTTGGCGCCCACGGTGTGCGTGCGCTGCACCGCGACCGTCGCCGTCTCGCTCGCCCCCACGGTGATGCTGCGGTTCGCGCCGATCGTGATCGTCTCGTTCGCGCCCACCTTCTCCGTGCGGTTCACGCCGATCGTGATGTCCTCGTTGAGGTCCACCTGCTCCTTGCGGTTCTGGTGGATCGTGATGGTCTCGTTCTTGTCCACCGTCTCCGTCCGCATGCCGTGCACGGTGATGGTCTCGTTGTTGTCCACCGTCTCGGTGCGGTCGTGCTTGATGTGCGAGGCCTCGTCGTGGTCGATGGTCTTGGTGCGGTCGTGGCCGACCCAGTGCGTCTCGTCGTTCTCGACCTCGATGTCCTGGTTCTTCTCGGCATGCAGGTAGACCTGCTCGCTGCCCTTCTTGTCATCGAAGCGGAACTCGTTGCAGTTGGCCGCGCTGCCCTTGGGGGTGGAGCGGGTTCTGAAGCCGCTCTGAGTGTGGGAATCGAAGGGCTTGGGCTGGTCGTCGTTGTAGACGCGGCCGATGATGATGGGGCGATCCGGGTCGCCGTTCAGGAAGTCGACGATCACCTCCTGCCCGATGCGCGGGATGAAGTAGCCACCCCAGCCCTTGCCGGCCCAGGGCTGCGACACGCGCACCCAGCAGGTGGATTTCTCGTTGCTCTCGTCGTAGCGGTCCCAGTGGAAGTGCACTTTCACGCGGCCGAAGTCGTCGGCATGGATCTCGTCGCCGGTGGGGCCGACCACGATGGCACTTTGCGGGCCGGGCATCACCACGCGCGGCGTGAGGCGCGGGGGACGAAACGGCGTGTCGGCCGGCAGCGCGGTGAGCAGGAAGGCGCTGTTGCCGCGCATCGGCGCGATCAGGTCGGGGTGGCCTCGAATCAGGTCGTGCAGCGCTGCTTCCCACCTGGCATTGATGGGGTCGTCGTCCAGCAGTTCGAACACCACGTGGCCCAGGCGTTGCACGTTGCCGTCGTTCTCGCGCATGCCTTCGTAGCCCGGATGCGTGACGACGAAGGTGCAGGCGGCGCACAGGTAGTCGGTGTCCGGGTCGCCCATCGGGTGGCCGTGGAAGGTGAAGTTCATGCCGGCGGCGATGTCGGGCCAGCGCGTGAAGGCCCAGTTCACGCGGCGGCGCGCGGCCAGCTCTTCCATGCGCACCTTGCCTGCATCGTCGGTGTCGTCGTTGCGGAAGAAGCCGCCGGGAAATTCGAAGGCCTCGAGGTCGGCCAGCTCGTGCGTGTCGGGGTCGCCCTTGGTGGCCTTGAGCTGCTTCTTGACGGCCTTGAAGTCGCTGTCGCGCGCGTCGTACTTGCCGGTGTCGAGCCGGCGTGAATCGACCCAGTGGCTGACCTCGTTGAAGCGCACCTCGCTGGCGCCGAAGGGGATGTAGTTGAGCGTGTCGATCACCGGCAGCTTCTTGTGCGCGACGTCGCTGGCGTCGGCCAGGTACATGGTGCCGGGCGCATCGTGCGCATCGAACCAGTAGTAGATGCCTTCGTCCTCCAGCAGGCGCGACAGGTAGTCGTAGTCGCTCTCCTGGTGCTGCACGCTGTAGCGCAGCGGATTGTGCGTGCCGATGACCTTGTCCGACTTGACCTTCTTGAAGCGCTTGATGGGGCTGTCCTCGAAGGTTGCGTCGAGGATGTCCAGCACCGCCTTGTCCTGGATGATGCGCGAATTGAGGCGCTTGGTCAGCAGCCAGAACCAGGAGCGCAGCGTGAAGCGGTATTCGAAGTAGCGGCCCACGCTGCCCTTGCGCATGAAGCGCACCGCATGGCCCTGGCAATGCCGCTCGTGCTTGCCGCCGTCCTTGTCGAGGAACTCGATCACCACGTCGAAGGCATGGCCCAGGATGTCCTTGGCGTCGATCTTCTCGTTGGTCGACAGCACGGTGAGTTCGTAGTGCGAGGGCCGCGACAGCGACTCCTGGCCGACGATGGTCCAGAACATCAGGTCGGCGTTGGCCGGCGAATCGCTCTTGATGAGGAACTGGAGGTCAGTCGCCATGGCGTTGCTTTCCATGCTGGAGTGCCATCAGGACGAATGAGCCGGCGCGGTTTCGCATGATGTGTGTGCTGCTCAGTTGGGGGCGGCTGCGGGCGCCTTGCGCGCCGAGACCACGAAGCCCTCGACGGGCTGGTCCGCCTCGATGCGCAGGTGCGCCGGCTCCACACCGCCGACGACGAGTCCGGCTGCGATCAGCACCTCGTGCAGGTAGCCGGCACGATGGCTGTAGCGGCCGTGCGGGTTGAGGCGGAAGTCCTGTGCTTCCGCTGCGGGGATCGATTCGACCGTGAAGACCAGCCAGCCGTCCGGCCGCAGCGCACGCGCGGCAGCACGCGTCACGGCGCCCAGGTCACCGAAGTAGCAGAGCGTGTCGGCGGACGCGATGAGGTCCAGGGACCCGGCGGCCTCGCCCTCGATGAAGGCGGTGAGTTCGGCCTTGTGAAGCGCGTCGTAGACCTGTCGCGGCTCGGCCCGTGCCAGCATGCGGGCCGAGAGGTCGACGCCGACCAGGCGCCGCGCATAGGGCGCGAGCAGCGGACCGCACAGGCCGGTGCCGCAACCGGCATCGAGCACGTCCAGCGCGCCCCGGGGCTCGCCGAGCAAGGGCGACAGGGCCTGCGCGATGAGTTGCGGCGCGCGGTAACTGAGCTTGGCCAGCTTGGCATCGAAGCTGTCGGCGAAGCCGTCGAACACGAGTTCCACATACGAGTCGGTGGCGCGCTCCGGCACGGCCTGGCCGGAGCAGCCTGCCAGGTGATGAACGGCCTCCGGGTTGCCGGGCTCGTCCTTGAGCCAGTCGCGGTACACCTGCGCCGCATCGTCGAATCTGCCGAGCATATAGTAGGCCATTCCAAGCGCCTGCCGCGTCCTGCCGTAGAGCGGCTTCATCTCCAGCGCCTTGCTCAGCGCTTGCAGCGCCTCCTGGCTGCGCAGCAGGTTCTGCAGCAGGACGCCCAGGTTGGTGTGCGCGTCGATGTACTTCGGGTCGAGTTCGATGGCGCGCCGGTAGGCGGCCTCGGAGTCTTCCACTCGGCCCTGCGCGCGCCGCAGCACGCCGAGGTTGTTGTGGATGTCGGCACGGTCCGGGCCGAGCCGCACGGCCTCCTCGTAGGCTGCCGCTGCCTCGTCGAGGTGGCCGGTCTCGAGCAGTACGTTGCCGAGGTTGTTGTGCCAGTCGGGTACGCCTGCGTTCAACGCGAGCGAGCGGCGGATCAAGGCCAGCGCCTGTTCGCTGCGGCCGCGCTGGTGCAGCAGGACGCCCATGAAGTGCAAGGCATCCGCATTGTCGGGCGCCACCGCGAGGATGCGGCCGTAGACCTTCTCCGCATCGTCGAGCCCGTTGGCGCGGTGCATGGCGACGGCCAGCTTCAGGGCATCGTCCAGGCTCACCTGCTTCGCGGGCTGGTAGCCCAGCGGGAGCCGCGGGGCCTCCCGGACCGGGTTGCGACCGATGTGCTTCTGCCGGGTCTTCATGGCTTGCTGCACGCCGCCCAATCGTTGCCGTAGTCGGCGACGGCGCCCATCTTGACCGAGCCGCAATAGAGCGACACGGCCGCCCACGCGTAGCTGTCGGCGTTGTTCAGCGTCTGCGACAGGTTCAGGCCTGCATAGGTGCCCTCGTGCGCGTAGGCTTCGTCGTCGGTATTGAAGTACTTGTGGGTGGCCTCGTGGATGATGATCCGGGCATAGCTGATCGGCGTGTAGTTCTTGAGCCTGTCCAGCGAGACATGGATCTCGCCGTGGCGGTAGCCGCCGATCGTGTTGTCGTGCCACTTGTAGCTGGTCGCGCGCCAGGTGGTGTCGTCGATCGTTGCCTTCTGCGCGCTGACGGAGGCCTCCGTGCTTTGGTCGGCATTGGCCGGGTTGAAGACCCTTCCGGCCTTGATGTCGCGCCGGCTGGAGTCGATGTCGACCAGGTAGATGCCGGTGTTGAGATGGAAGCTCAGGCTCAGCATCTTCTGCCGGATCTTCTCCAGCACCCAGCGCCGGTCCTTCTCGACGATGGCCTTCAGCCCGATGCCCTTGTTGACCACGTTGCTCTTGAGGTTCAGGTCTGTGGCCTCGCCCGCACGCAGGTGGAAATGCGTGGCCAGCACCTGCTGCATCAGGGTGGACTCCTTGCTTCGCAGCATCAGGATGCCGGCGAATTCGTCGTTCACCTTGCGCATGATGGTGGCCGCCTTGGCTGCCCCCGCCGTGGCCGCGTTCTTCATCGCATCGGTCGGGTAGTTGGTGGCCGTCGGGTACTTCTTGTAGCCGAGCACCAGTTTCGAGGACATCACTTCCATATGGTCGGTGAAGCCGCGCCGCGAGTCTGCCGGGACGTGCGCGCCGACGAGATTGCGCACGCCGACTTCGGCGTTGCGCAGCAGGGTGGTGGGCTTGGTGAATCCAGCAGTCATTGCGAATTCCTTTCTTTCAAGTCTGGTCAAGCCAGCAAGGCGGGATCGACGAACACGGCGGCCCCAGTTGGACCGGCCCGCACGTTGCCTGTCCACTTGCCTGTCTTCACGCTGGGCCCTCCGCGCAGCGGGGACGGAAATTCCGGGCAATGGACGCAATAGGCCGTGTGCAGGCGCCAGTCGCCCGGGCCAAAGCGTCGCAGGACCACGTTGACGTGCTTCATCCACACGGCCGTCACCGACAGGTACGCGAGCAGGTCGGACATGGTCGGAAAACGCAGCTTGTAGTCCTGGCGGTAGCTGCTGCGCGTGTAGGGCGCGGCATGGTCCGACTCTTCCATGATCTCGAGGATGCGCTTCTTGTCACCCCATGTATCGGTGCTGCCGGGCGGGCCCACGCGCCGCTGGCCGATGAAGTCCTCGATCGCTTGCACCGCATCGGCCTGAACCAGCGGCACCGCGTTCTTGGCGCGGTTGAAACTGACGCCGGTCAGCTTGTGCGGGCCTGCAACGACCATGTCGATGTAGTCGTAAGGGGTCCACGTCAGCCCGCTCTTCGAACTGGTCTCGGCTTGCGTATAGGCCAGCAGCGGCGCAGCCTTGGCACGCGCCAGGCTGATGGCTGCGTGCTCGACCTCGGGCGACAGGAACGCACCCACCGAATCGGCCGGCGCATAGGTGATCTTGCCCTGCTCCTTTTTCGACAACGCCTCCTTGGTGCGAAACTTCTGCACCGCATCGCGCACGCCGTCTTCGTCGTCGGGCTGGTCGGGCGTGCGCCCCGTGACCAGTCGCATCAACTGGCTCTCCCAGCCTGTCTGGTAGCCATGCCGGGTGATCGAATGGGTGGGATTGCCCTTCGCTGTCTCCAGCTTCACCTGCGCCTTGTGGTGCGGCAGGGCCGCAGCCTTGTCGCGAAACAGATTGCTGATCGCGAGACGCTCGGATGTGGACAAGCGGTCGAGTACGTCACCCATGATCGATCACCTCGTATTTCATTTGAGGACCCTTGTCGCGAATTTCAGCCGAAGGCATAGCTGAAATTGCCGTCGGCCACGCCCACGTGCACGCGCTCGATGGCCTTGCCTTCCATCATCCGGTTCAGGAACTCGCGGCTGATATCGGGCAGCATGGTGTTGGTGAGGATGGCGTCGATCATCCGGCCGCCCGATTCGCTTTCGGTGCAGCGGCTCACCACCAGCTTCACCACGTCGTCGCCGTATTCGAAGGGGATCTGGTAGCGCGCTTCCACGCGCTTCTTGATGCGCTTGAGTTGCAGCTCGACGATCTTGCCGAGCATCTCGTCGCTGAGCGGGTAATACGGGATGGTCACCAGCCGTCCCAGCAGCGCAGGCGGGAAGATCTTCAGCAGCGGATCGCGCAGCGCCTTCGCCATGCCCTCGGGATCGGGCATCAGCTCAGGGTCCTTGCACATGCTGGCGATCAGGTCGGTGCCGGCGTTGGTGGTGAGGATGATGAGCGTGTTCTTGAAGTCGATGCTGCGGCCTTCGCCATCTTCCATGAAGCCCTTGTCGAAGACCTGGAAGAAGAGCTCGTGCACGTCGGAGTGCGCCTTCTCCACTTCGTCGAGCAGCACCACGCTGTAGGGGCGGCGCCGCACCGCCTCGGTCAGCACGCCGCCTTCGCCGTAGCCGACGTAGCCGGGCGGCGCGCCCTTGAGCGAGCTGACGGTGTGCGCCTCCTGGTACTCGCTCATGTTGATGACGATCATGTTCTGCTCGCCGCCGTAGAGCGACTCGGCCAGCGCGATGGCGGTCTCGGTCTTGCCGACGCCGGAGGTGCCCGCGAGCATGAACACGCCGATGGGCTTGCTGGGGTTGTCGAGGCCGGCACGCGAGGTCTGGATGCGCTTGGAGATCATCTCCATCGCATGATCCTGGCCGATCACGCGCTGGGCCAGCAACTGGGGCAGCTTGAGCACGGTCTCGAGTTCGTTGCGCTGCATGCGGCCGACGGGGATGCCGGTCCAGTCGGCGACCACGGATGACACTGCCTGCGCGTCGACAGAGGGCAGGATCAGCGGCGTCTCGCCCTGCACTGCCGCGATCTTTCCCTGCAGCTCGTGCAGTTCCTTCAACAGCGCCTCGCGGTCTTCACTCCCTCTCCCGCTCGCGGGAGAGGGTTGGGGTGAGGGTGCGGCGGTGGATGGCGTGCTGGCAGTCGATGCGCCGCCGCCCTCACCCCCGCCCTCTCCCGCCTGCGGGAGAGGGAGTGAAGAGGAAGAATCCACCGGCTTGTTCCCGGCGCGCAGCTTGCCGCGCAGGTCGAGCAGCTTGTCGACCAGGCCCTTCTCTTCCTTCCAGCGCGCGTTGAGTTTTTCCAGTTCGCCCTTGGCCTCGGTCAACAGGCCTTGCGCCGTCGCCGAACGCTTGGTCACGTCGATGCCGATGGCGGCTTCGCGTTCGATGATCTCGCTCTCCACCGTCAGCGCCTCGATGCGCCGCGTGCAGTCTTCCACCTCGGGCGGCATCGCATGCTGCGACACCGCCACGCGCGCACACGCCGTATCCAGCAGGCTGACCGCCTTGTCCGGCAATTGGCGCGCAGGGATGTAGCGATGCGACAGCTTCACTGCCGCCTCGATGGCTTCATCGAGCAACTGCACGCGATGGTGCTTCTCCAGCACACTGGCCACGCCGCGCAGCATCAGGATGGCCTTGATCTCATCGGGCTCCGGCACCTGCACCACCTGGAAGCGCCGCGTCAGCGCCGGGTCCTTCTCGATGTACTTCTTGTACTCGGCCCAGGTCGTCGCGCCGATGGTGCGCAGGTTGCCGCGCGCCAGTGCCGGCTTCAGCAGGTTGGCCGCGTCGCCCGTGCCCGCCGCGCCGCCCGCGCCGACCAGCGTGTGGATCTCGTCGATGAACAGGATGATCGGCGTCGGCGATGCCTGCACCTCGTCGATCACCTGGCGCAGGCGTTGCTCGAACTCGCCCTTCATGCTCGCACCGGCCTGCAGCAGGCCGATGTCCAGCGTCAGCAGCTTCACGTCCTTCAACTGCGGCGGCACGTCGCCGCGGGCCAGCCGCTGCGCGAAGCCTTCCACCACCGCCGTCTTGCCGACGCCCGCCTCACCCGTCAGGAGCGGGTTGTTCTGGCGGCGTCGCATCAGGATGTCGACGATCTGGCGGATTTCCTCGTCCCGCCCGGTCACCGGATCCATCTCTCCCTTCTTCGCTTTCTCCGTGAGGTCGACAGCAAACTTCTTCAGCGCATCGCCCTTGCCCATCGCGGCAGGGGCCATCGCGCCGGAATCCTCACCGGGGGCGCCGCTGCCCATGCCGGTGCCATCCTGCGCGCGCATCTTCGATTCGGGCGAGGGGTCGCAGATCTTGACGAAGTTGTCGGCCAGATCCTCGACCTTGATCTTCTCGAACTGCTTCGACAAGCCGAACAAGGGGTTGCGCAGGCTCTGCGTCTTGAGCATGCCGACCAGCAGGTAGCCGGTGCGCACCTGCGCCTCGCCGAATTGCAGCGTGGCATAGGTCCAGGCGCGCTCGATGGCGTTCTCGATGTGCGGGGAGAAGTCGCTGATGGCGGTGGCGCCGCGCGGCAAACGGTCGAGTGCGGCTGTCATGTCCTTGGAGATGGCCGAGATGTCCAGCGCGTAATGCTGGATCACGCGGTGCAGGTCGGAGTCCTGGGCTTGCAACAGTTGCGCGAACCAATGCTCCAGCTCGACGTACGGATTCCCGCGCATCTTGCAGAACACCGTCGCGCCCTCGATGGCCTTGTAGCAAAGCGTGTTGAGCTTGCCGAACAAGGCGGTGCGGCTGATTTCACTCATGGTGTGCTCCGTATCGAGTCATGACGAATGGCGCCATGGGTTATTGAAGAACGACCGCGCGGGCCGTCTGTGCATCGCCGTCGATTCGCACGTCCGCCGCATCGCGCTCGCGCGGCAAGCGGCCGAGCCAGGAGACCCAGCCCAGCCGCGGTGCATTGCCCTTGTGCCGCCCGAGTCGCGTGGCGGGCACCTCTTCCTTGCGCAGGATCAACTGCGCGTCCCAGTAAAGCTCGTTGCCCAGCAACTGTTGCATCCAGCGCAGCAACTCGGGCCGCGCCGCCCCACCTGGCAGGAAGCCGAGATAGCGGTTCAGCGACAGTGGCCCCACATGCAGGCGCACGCGGTGCTGCCGGTCCCACGCGCGCTGGCCGAGCATCGCGCCCATGCCCATCGTGCGCGAGGCGCCGCCGCGGCCGAGCCGCGTCAGTTCCTCCGTGGGCAGGCGCATCCAGTGGCCCACCCACGGCTCCAGCCGGATCGGCACGCCGAAGTAGCTGCACAACACGCGCTCCACGCCCTCGGCGCTGTGCACCTTGCGCGTGAGCCAGCCCGAGAAATGCAGGCGCGCGTCGTCATTGATCTCGTCGCGTTGCTGGCGCGTGGCGGTGCCGATGCCGACCAACGCGCCCACGCGCTGGCGAAACTTGTCCTCGCCCGGCCGGTCCAGCCAGACCGCCGGGCGGGACTCCGCCCAAGCCCGATAGAAGTACAGCGAGAAGCGATGCAGGAAGGTGTCGAGGAAGGCCAGCCAGGTCGGGTCGGCATGGTTGTTGGTGCGTTCGCGGATGAAGTCGCTCAGGTGCACCGGCAACGGCCCGTTGGGACCGAGGTAGCCGAAGAACTGCTGGCGCACGCGCGGGGGGTAATGCGCCGTGGCGGGCTCGAAGCGGCTCAGGCTGGCGGGCGCGAAGGACAGCGAGGGCTCCTGCCCGACGCGCACCGCTTCGGCGCTGGGCAGCAACGCATGGCCCCAGCGCGGCTTGGGCGCGGCCAGCGCCTCCAGTCGCCGCATCACCGCGAAAAAGTCGTAGGCCCACGGTTGGCCCGACATCGCATGCAGCCGCTCGCCGACCGTTTCGCGATGCGCCGACGCCGCCGGCAGCGCTGCTAGAGGATCTGGCGTGTCCCGCACATCGGCCTCCATCGCATGGTCTCGCCGCGCCCCTGCACGCTCAGCACCGTCTCGACGAAATGGTTGACCTCCACATGCCGCGCGAGGAAGTGCGACAGCACCGCGCCGAACAGGAAGGCGCTGTGGCCGTGAAAGGCCGTGCGGTCCACTTCGAGCGTGACCTCCAGCCCGCGTCCGAAGGCGATAGGCCCCGCCAGCGGCAGGCGTCGCGCCACCGGTTTGGAGCGCACGGACAACAGCCCGCGCACCTGGCCCTGCCGCACGTCGTCGGCATGCACCGCGTAGAGCATCAGCATCTCGCGCAGGGCTGCTGCGCCTTGCTGCGGCGTGCTGTCGGACAGCGACAGGTAGTTGAGCGCGAGGTGGTCGACCACGCGCCAGCCCAGTCCCTGGCTCACCACCGGCGACACCGGCCGCGACGGCCCGCGCACGATGCGCACGCGCTGCACCGGGAACGAGTCGATGCAGTCGAAGTCGTTGTCGCGGCCAAGCGGCATCAGGAGCGGCAGGTCGCGGTTGGTCACCAGCGCCGTCACCGCCAGTTGCCGCATCGTGCCGGCGAACGGCGCCTGCTGCGGGTCGACGATCTGCATGTAGACCTCGGAGCCGATGTGGCTGCTGCGATGGCCCTCGGTGCGTTGGCGCACCGACTGCATGCGCGGCTCGCGCGTCGTCGTGTAGTAGGCCGGATGCGCCTGGCGCGCGCCATGGAAGGCGGCGTAGAAGGGCTTGAAGGGCTGCTCCGGCGCCTCGTCCGCGCCGGGCGTGCCGTGGCCGACCACATCGGTCACGGTGTGCACCTCGAAGTCCTGCGGCCGCGTGCGATCGGGCAGCAGGTGGAACTGGCTCACGCCCTCGTTCACCGCCACGCGGTCGAGCCGCTTGCTGAACAGGTTGACCACGGGCACGCAGTTCAGTTGCACGTTGTCCGCGCTCACCAGGCGCTCCAGCGCCGCATCGCCGCGCGTGAACAGCACCACGATCTCCACGTCGGGCACCGTGATCGTCGCCAGCGCCTCGCGCAGGCCGGTGAAGCGCACGAACTGGAAGCGCTGTGGAAACGCGAAGTACTCCTGCACCAGCCGATGGCCGGAGAAGCCGGTGGCGGTGACCGGCAGCAGCGCCTCGTCGTCACCGAAGCCGACCGGCTCCACCACGCTGCCCGGCAGCCTGCGGATGGCGCTGGCCGCCGCGCCGGTGGGCAGGCCGTTGGCACCCAGTGGCTGCACCAGCACGCCCGCCGGCTTGCCGAGCAGGCACTCGTGCAGTTGCCAGGCCACGTCATCGGCGCCGCCCAGGTGAATCAGCAGTTCGTCGAGCGGAATCTGGTTGAAGTTGAGGCTGGCCGTCGCATGCAGCGCGATGCGCAGGCCGCCGCGGATGTCGCGCGCTTGCGGATGCTGGGCCAGCGGCAGGTCGGGCGCATAGGTGAAGTACTGGGCGCGCTTCACCTCGATGGGCCACACGCGCAACGCGCGTGCGGTGCGGAATTCGCAATGCGTGTTCTGCCCTGCCGCCTGCCGTGCGCGCAGGCCGCTGCCGCGAGGCAAGGTGGGGCCGACGGCCAGGGCCGCGTCGTCCGGGTCGACCGCCATCTGCACCACCGCCATCGAGGGCGTCGGCGCCATGAACTGCGGATACACGATGTCGAGCAGATGCCCGGTGAAGCGGGGGTACTCGGCATCGAGCTTGAGGCCCACGCGGGCGGAAAGAAAGGCAGTGGCCTCGATGAGCCGCTCGACGTAGGGGTCGGCCACTTCCTGCCCGTCGAAGCCGAGCCGGCGCGCGATCTTGGGAAAGGCCTGTGCGAACTCGGCGGAGCTTTCGCGGAAGTACCGAAGCTCCTGCTCGTACAAGCTCAACAGCCGCGGGTCCATTGCTTACCGCCTGAACGTCATGGTGCCGAGATGTCCTCGATCTCGAAGCGCCCTTCTTCCAGGTCGATCCGGCTTCGCATCAGGAACTCCAGCGGCACGGGCTGCGCCCAGAGCATGCCCCTGATCTTGAGGCCGATGCGGTTGTGGGATTCAAGGACCGAGCCTTCCATGACGAGTTCCACTTCGAGTGTGCGGGGCAGGATGCGCGGCTCGAATTGCAGGATCGCGTTCTTCAAAGCCTGTTCCATGCTGACACGCTGCACAGAGGACGTGAACTGGCCGGACAGCATAGGCAATCCGTAATTCAGCACCGAGCGTGCCGCGTTGGGATAGCGCTTGTCGTCGTATGCGAGGCCGAGCGCGGTGGCATTGAACAGCCACGACAGGTCGCGCAGCACCGCCTGGCGCAATGCCTGCCGCGTGAGGGTGCGCTTGTCGTCGCTCTCGCGCTTCTCGGTCGGTGCGTCGTCGATGAGGCGGTCGAGCAGCGAGGGCTGCAGGCGTTCCTGGGCGATCTGCTGCTCAGTCGCCACCGCCATCCCCCGGGGCTTGCGCCGCTTCGGTGCCGGACGCGATCGTCGCGGACGCCTCGCCGAAGACGATCTCGCGCACGTCCATCAACGCATGGTCGCCCGCATCGCTGCTCAGCATGCGCTGCCCGAGCCCGGCCCACACTTCGGGCTGCAGTTCGCTCCACTCGGTCTTGCGCGCGAGCAGCAGTTCGCCATCGGTGCTTTTCTCGGTGCCCTGGTAGCGCGTGGGTATCAGCGCGAGCGATTCGCCGCCGTTCTCGAACAGCAGGTTGGCCGGCAGCCACACGCAATCGCGCAGGTCCACCGGCTCTTCGATACGCACCGCGGCGAGCCGTGCGAAAGGCACCCAGTAGTACTTGCCGTTGACGAAGGCTTCGAGCACCGGGCCGATGCGCATGTCCGCATCGGCCAGCCATTCGAAGGGCGCGCCGTCGATGGTTCCGCCGACCGCGGGCGCGGCATCGAAGGCTCGCTCGCGCAACTGCCCGGCAAGCTCCATCTCGCCGGCGCCTCGCCGCAACAGCGACTCGATCAGCAGCGCCAGCCACTCGTCCGGCTGGCCGAACACCATCGGCGTCTTCGTGCCGGCAAAGACGTTCGCGCGCAGGCCTTCGCATCGGATGGCGTCGCCGTAGACCTGCTTCATCGGTATTGCAAGGGCGTCGAGTTCGGCGGCCACGGTGAGCTGGTTCAACGCACGCTCCCACTTGCCGAGCACGCACAGCAACTGGGCCATGAACACACGCAGCTTGCTGTCGGCCGGCTTGGCCTTGATCTCGTCGGTGAGGGCCTTGAGCGCACCGGCCGGGTCGTTGGCCAGGAGGAGTTCCGCGGAGCGAGTCATGTCTTTCCTTTCGATGGAATTCAGGAGTTGGTGAGCACGCAGGTGCGGACTGCGCCGCGCAGGCCGGTCTTGGTCTGCGATGCGGAGCGGATCTCCAGCTTGCGGTAGTTGAAGTAGATGATTTCTCTGGGCAGCCGGGGGCTGCCGCCGGTGACGAAGGCCTGGGTGTCGATGCGCGCCTCGCTGAGCACGAACTCCAGCATCGGCTGCAGTTCCACCGAGCCGTCGCCGCTGGCCTTGAACACCGAGATGGTCGCGGTGATGTCGGTGGCCTGGTTCTTCAGCAGGCTGGCGATGGAGGCCGTGGCCGCATCGCAGTCGCGCGCCACGATGAACATGCTGGCGCGCACCTGGCCCTTGCTCGAACCCGGCGGCGTGACGACGTGGGC
This sequence comes from Variovorax sp. dw_954, assembly GCF_018449755.1. Classification (NCBI taxonomy): domain Bacteria; kingdom Pseudomonadati; phylum Pseudomonadota; class Betaproteobacteria; order Burkholderiales; family Comamonadaceae; genus Variovorax; species Variovorax sp. dw_954. The sequence goes on from NZ_JAAVVD010000022.1 coordinate 78,730, forward strand.
ATACGAGTAATAGCCGCCGATGGGCAGTCGATTCTTGCCGTCCTCGAACTTGCGCAGGCCGTCGCCCTCGATCACGGCGCCCTTGCTTTCGAGCAGCATGTGGTAGTCGATGGTGGTGTCGCCGGCCATGGTGTCGAGCAGCCGCAGCGCCTCGTCGGGGTCGAGTTTTCCGTCCATGTTGAAGCTCATCGCGTTCTCCTCGTGTCGTGTGTCGTGTGTCGTGTTACCTGGACGCCGGGGCTTCGCCTGGCCATCGAACCATCGCGGCATACACCTGCCGCTCCTTGAGTGATTGCGGCAGGCCGCGCACGCGCACTTCGGGCAGCGCGGCTTCTGCCTCCTGGCCGCGCAGGCCGAACATGCGCGGCACGCTCCATGGCGCGGCGGGGCTGGCCAGCACCAGCAGGCGCGCGCCGCCGTCGAGCGGCGGCAGCTCGAAGCGCTTGGCGGCCGGGGCCTGCGGGGTGCCGCGTTCGAAGCGGTTGGTCTCGCTGCTTTCCTCGGGGAAGACGGCTTGCGTGGCGCCGCGACCATCGAGCGCCACGATCACCAGGTCGAGCGACTGGCCGCTGGTGTTGCGCACGGCCAGCGACGCGCGCTCGGCGCCGGCCGGGGGCGGCAGCTTGGCCTCGGCCTCGCGTGCAGGGGCGCTGCGTACGAGGCGTTCGCCATCGCGGATCTCGACCAGCGCATCGAAGCCATCGAGTTGTCCGTCGCCGGCCAGCGCGTTCAGTTGCAGCAGCCACTTGAGCTGCGCCAGGCCTTGCAGGCGTTGCCGCAGCGCAGCCGCATCGGGCAGCGTGGCATCGGGCATGGTGGCGGTCGTGCCGAGCGCGGGCGACAGCAACTCCAGGCGATGGCCTCCTGCGCCGAGGTCGGTCCAGCGCACGTCGGCATCGCCATCGCGCACGGTGCGCAACGCGGTCGGCCATTGCAGGCTCATGCCGGCCGGCAGGGGCTTGTCGGCACGCACGCGCAAGGCGACGGACTCGGGCGCGTCCACCGGCGTGACGGCCCAGAAGGTTGCGCCGGCCAATCCGGCCAGCACGGGCGGCACGTCGAGGCGGGCACTGCCCAAGGCGATCTCCGAGAGTTCCGATGGCGCGACGCGCACGGTGCCGTCCGCCAGCGTGGCCAGCACGCGCACCGGCTGGCGGGGGTCCAGCCCGTCGAGCCGCCCGACCGCCAGCGTCAGCTTGTCGCCCACGCGCTGCGCGTTCCACACCGGCCGCGTCGACAAGGGCTGCAGGCTGTTGGCGAACAGGGGCAGGTCGAGGTTGCCCTCGGCCACGGGGGACGGCAGTTCGCGCTCCGGAAAGCGCGCCTCCAGTTCCTCGATGACGGGCGGATAAAGGGCCAGCACGCCGTTGTAGAGCTCGCGCCAGGTCGCGGGCTTGCGCTGCAAGGCCTCCGCCACGGCCCAGGTCAGCAGGCCTTGCGGACGGCCGTTGCGGTCCTTGCGCGGCAGCCGGAGTTCCGGCGTGACCTGGTGGCTTTCCGAGGCGAAGAAAGCGACGTAGCGGGCGCGGGCGACGTGGTTCACGGGCGGAGCGCCGGACGGGGCTACAGCACTTGCCGCATCGCCACGGACCAGCCGGTCGACCTGGATGCCACGGAAGCGCACCTGGTCGTCGGCCGGTTGCGCTGCGTCCGCCACCGTCTTCGCGCTGCGCGTGAGCGAGGCCGCCGAGCAGGTGTCGAACACCGACCACACGAACACGTTGCGCGCGAGGAAGGCGCCGATCCAGGCGTCGAACTCCACGTCCCGCACGCCCCCGGGCAAGGCCCTGTCGACGCCGACCTGGCCGCGCACGTCGCGCGCGAGGAAGTTCTCGGCCAGGCCGTCGGGCTCCTGGTAGGCCTTGGTCGCATCGCGCAGGCGCGTGCCGTGACCGGAGAAGTAGAGCAGCACGAAATCGCCGCTCCTCGAGCGCTCCAGCAGGCGGCCCAGCGCCTCGTGGATGCGCTGCGCATCGGGCAGGCCCGCGCCCTCGACGCCGTCGGCCAGCACGGTGATGTCGGGCGCGGCAAAGCCCTGCTTCAGCAGCACCTCGCGCATCAGCGCCACGTCATTGCGCGGCGCCTGCAGCCACAAGGCCTGCGGCTGGTTGACCAGTTCCGACACGCCCACCAGCAAGGCCCGTTGCGCACTCCACACCGGCAGGGCCGCGGCGACCAGCAACGCGCCCAGGAGCCAGCGTGACAGGCGCGACGTCATCAGCGCACCTCCTGCCCTTCGGCCACGCGCACGGACTGCACCAGCGGAGAGCCCTGCAGGGCGGCGAGCGCGCCGAGCGGGTCCGCGGCATGCAACTGCCATGCGCCCGTCACGTCCGGCCCGCCCACCACTTCGACGGCGGCGGCGCGCATCGCACGCCCGGCCTCGTCCAGCGTGACGCCGGCCTTCCACAGCACGACCAGGTTGGCCGCGGCAGGCTCGGCGGGCGCCGTCGCCACCGAGCGGAAGCGCACCTCCTCGTCTGCCACCGGCGGGTTGAACAGGCCCATGTTCTGCACCACGAAGGCCAGCGCGAGCAAGGCAAAGGCCGGGCGCACCCAGCGGTCGGCGCCGAACCATTGGCGCAACCGCGCCCATCCGGTCTCGTCGGCCTGCGGCGTCGAGGGCGACGCCGATCGGGCGGGCGTAGCCAGGGCCTGCGCCGGGTTGTCCTGCCCGGTCGCGCCCAGCTTCCCGGCCGCATCGCGGTAAAGCGCCTGGTAGTCGGCGCGCGGATCGTCGTCGCCGAGCGGCGTGCCCGAGAGCACAGAGAACACGCCTGCCACGGTGCGCAAGGCGATGCGGCCGGGCGCGGCGTCGATGGCCGGCGCCTGCTGTGTGGCCCATTCGTCATGCACTGCGCGGATCGCGGCCAGCCGCGTGGCCGACAACTCGCCTTGCACGCGGGCGCAGAGTTGCGGCGCCGAAGTGAGCATGACCGGGTTCCAGGCCTGCACCATGCCGAACAGCGGCTCGAAGGGCTCGTCCCCGGGCTCCAGCAGCACGTCGAAGGCAGACGCCCAGTCGGCCTCGCCGGCCGCCATCCAGCCCTGCCAGCGATCGCCGCCGACGCACTTGTCGAGCAGCACGCCGAGCAGCCGCCCTTCGTGCACGATGCTGAGCAGGCGTCCCGGCGCCCAGCGCGCCGGGAAGGCGCGTTGGGCCACGGCTTCGCGGCGGCGCGCCAGTTCGGTGAGGGGCAGCAGCAGGTCTTCGGCGAGACGTGGCGGCGGCGCGGGTGGCGTGGCCGCCTTGGCACCGTTCGGCGGCGCGATGGCCTGCGCATCGGCGGTGCCGGCCTGCGGCAGATCGCGCTCGAAGGCGCCGCGAATGAGGCTGAGCGGGGGCCAGAGTTCGGTATGCGTCACGGGGAGGTGTCCTGAATTGGGTATGTCTTCAGGCATAAGACGCTTCAGCACCGAGGATTTCGAAGACCTTGAGGATCACGCCCATGTTGTCCGGCTCGACGGCGATGCCCAGGGTCTGCGTGAGCCATCGGCCCAGCGTGGTCTTCGCATAGTCGGCCGGCAGCGCCTCGCGCTTGTGCACGAGCCCCAGCCGGCCCGCGCGGTAGTGGTAGGAGGCGATCGAATGGCGCGACGCCACGCCAGACAGTGGGTTCTCGCGGCCGAAGCCCTCGCACAGCAGGATGCGCTCCGGCGCCGGCAGCGAAGCGATGAAGGCGCGCGCCGCCGCCTGCACGGCCGGGCCACTCAGCCCGTGCTCGGCGAGCACGTCGAAGCCGCTCGCGTCGCTGCTGCTGCTGCCGAGCTGGTCTTCGAGCTGTGCCTCCGACACCTGGTCGCCGATCGACCGCCTGCGCCGAAAGCTGCTGGCGCGCGTGCAGTCGATGAGGTAGCGGCGGAAGTAGGCGCACAGCGCGAACGCGCTCGACGGGGCGCTGTGGTTGTCATCGCCGCTGCGGCCACTGCGGCCGCTCTCGCCGGTCTCCTCGGCCTCGTCCGGGTCGGCATCGAGCCGCAGCACCTTCACGTAGATGAACTGCGCCACCAGTTCCTGCCGACCTTCGCCGAGCACATGCAGCTCCGGCGGATTGCAGCCCGCCAGCGCCCCGCCGACGATGCCGTACATGCAGGCCATCTCCTTCGGCCCGAGCGCATGCCGGCGACGCCACAGGCGCACCAGTTCGACGCTTTGCTCGGAGGAGAGGGTTTCCTGCATGAGGAGGCGGTCAACGACACGCGACTTCAGTCATCGACGCACTGGCCTTCGACGGGCACCAGGCATTGCGGCAGGTCCGCGCCAGCCGCACCGCCGCGCGTGCGGATCGTCGAACTCGAGGCCGCCGCCACGGCCTGGCCGCGCGGCAGCAGGATCCAGAGCTGGCCGCGCTCCTTCATGCGGCGCGCGTTCGTTGCGGCCTGCGTGCCGTTGCCGAAGAAATAGTCGGCCCGTACCGCGCCGCGGATCGCGCCGCCGGTGTCCTGCGCGATCGTCAGCCGCTGCATCGGTTCGCCGGTGCCGGGCGTGCGCGTCGACACGAACACCGGGTAGCCCAGCGGCGTGCTGCGCGGATCGACCGCGATGGACCGGCCGGCTTGCAAGGGCACGCCGAAGGCTCCCACCGGGCCGCTCGCGCCGCCGGCCGATTCCTTGAAGAACACGTAGCTCGGGTCCTTGATGCCGGAGCCGATGACCGGCCCCGACGCAGTGCGCCCCGGCACGATGACCGCGCCGCTCTGCTCCGGCCGCGCCAGCGTGAAGCCGCGCACGCGGATGCCGGCGGTGTTGTCGCCGACGTCGTCATCGTCGTTGTCGAGTTCCAGCTCGACCGCGCCGCCGCGCGTGCGCACCTTGCTCGCGGGCTGGCCGTTCTTGTTCTGCGCCAGCGTGGGGCGGAAGGGCTGGCCGTTCTGCTCCGCATAGGCCACGCGGACGATCTCGCCATTGGGCAGGCGGATGCGGCCGGAACCCTGGATCTGCATCTCGTACAAGGCGGTGGCGCTGCTGACGAAGGCCAGCACCTTGGCGTTGGGCGCGCCGCGCGTCTCGATCTCCTCGCGCGTGAAGTACGGCAGCAGGGCCCTACCCTGCGCGCGCAGGCGCACCTTGCGGTCGAGCGTGTCGCGGGTGATCGTCGACAGGTCGAGCGAATAGAGGCCCGGCGAGCCAAGGTCGCGCGTGTTGAATGCGCCCGTCTGGATCGTCACGTCGCGGCCCTGCACCCGCGCCGCGACGGTGGCGTTGCCGGGCGGCAGCTTGCGCGCATCGAGGAACAGCATGTCCTCCGGCGTGCCGTACACCGGGTAGATGTTGGGCGGCGAATAGTTGCGGCTGCCGGTGATCTCGGGCTCGAAGTAGCCGGTCACCACGCCGTCGGGGCGGCGGTCGTCGTCGCGGATCTGGTAGACGGTGAACTCGCGCTCGTAGAAACCGCGGATGGCCGCACTGTTCTTCGGGTCGATGGAGCGGGTGCGATCGCAGATGTCCTTCCACTGCGCGCCGCGACCGGTCAGAACCTTGCAGCTGCCCAGGAAGGCTGGCCAGCCCTCGGAGAAATCGTCGCGGCCCCAGCCCGGCAGCGCGTCGTAGCCGACCGCGGTGTAGGTGGCGAGCTGGGTGGAGAAGGTGCGCGCCTGCCCGGCCACGCTCGCGCCCGAGGCGGCGCCGGAAATGGTCGGGCGCGTGCCCGCGTCGGTCGCAACGGTGGAGGTCGGCGCAGGACCGATGTTGAAGGTGCTGCCTGTGGCCGGCGTGGTGCTGGCCGGTGCGGCGGGCGCGGGGGCAGTCGATGCCGCGCCGGTGCCGGTCGCCGGCGGCGGGGAGGCGCAACCCGCGAGCCAGGTCACAGCGAAGGCAACGGCGCCGAAGGCCATGCGGCGCAGGACGATGGGCCGGGTCGGCGGTGACAGGTTTTTCATTGGAACCTCCTTGCTGCAGATGGAGCGGCGGCCCGGGCTTCGGTGCTGCGCGGGCCGACGCTCTGCAGACGATTACTTCTCGGTGATTTGGAAAAGCCCGACGCCATAGACGTCGTTGCAGGTGGTGTTCGGCGGCGGACAGATCGGATGGCCGAGCAAGGGTGGCGGTCCATTGCCGCGCGCCGCTTCCAGCGCGGCGAGCACCGTCAGCGGGAACTTGGGAAAAACACCGTCGTTCTGGATGCCGGTGCCGCTGAAGTCGCGCTCGTGCTGGCTCACCAGCACCGCGAAATGATCGATGCCGGCCGGCCCGCCCGCATCCATGGGCCACGACGCACGCGGCAGCGTGATGGGGCTGCCGGCCGAGACCTTGTTGTACTTGTCGAGCAGGTTCGGGAACAGCTGGTACATGCCGCCGTCGGTCGACAGCAGGAAGACGTAGGCGTAGCCGTCGCGCCTGCTGCGCACGTCGAAGGACAGCTTGTCCTTGCCGATGAGGACATCGGCCTTCTTCGGCGTGGCCGTCACCTCGAAGCCGGGCGCGGCGCCGCCGGCCAGCGATTGCAGGGACTCCAGCGGCGTGGTCGGTGGAGGGGGCGGGGGCGGTGGTGGCGGTGGGGGCGGCGGGGGTTCCGGCGTCACGCTCGCGGTGCCACCCGGCGGGGGTGCGGCGGCGATCTTGCCGGCCTCGCCGGCGTTGTCGCCCGCGCCTTGCTGCGACCACCACCAACCGCCCGCACCGAGCGCCGCCAACCCGATCACCGATGCGGCGGCGATCGCCTTGCCCCTGCCGCTCGAAGGCGCGGCCGTTGCAGACGCGGGCATCGGCGCGGGCGTGGTGCCCAGCGGCACCGGCCGGCTCACGGGCGCCGGCGGCGTCGACGGCGCCCCCGACTGCCAGCCCGCCGACGGCATGACCGTCTGCGCGCCGTCCAGTCCCAGCATCGCGCGCAACTCGGCCATCGACTGCGGCCGGTGTTCCGGCCGAACGGCCAGTCCGGCGTCGATGCTCGACAGCAACTGCACGCTGTAGCGCTGGCGCAGCGTCTCGTTGTTGACCAGCGGCACATAGCTGTCGGACAGCAGTCGAGCCACTGAGGGCGGCGGCGCGCGGCCGGTCACCGCGACGTGCATCACGCCGGCCAGCGCGTACACGTCGGTCCATGCGCCCTGCGTCATGTCGGGCACCTCGGCGTACTGCTCGATCGGCGCATAGCCGGGCTTCAGGATCACGGTGATGGCATGCGTCATGTCGGAGATGACGCGGCGCGCGGCGCCGAAGTCCAGCACCACCGGCTGGCCCGAGCCTTCTAGCAGCATGATGTTGTCGGGCGCGATGTCGCGGTGGAAGCAGTGGGCGTTGTGCATCACGGCCAGCGCCTGCGTCACGCCGTCGACGATCCGCAGCAGCCAGGCCTCGTCGACGCCGCCGGGCGAGTCGCGCAGCGCCTGGCGCAGCGTGTCGCCGCGATAGAGCGGCATCACCATGTAGGCGGTGCCGCGGTCGCGCAGGTAGTCGATGACCTTGAGCAGCGACGGATGGTCGAACTTGGCCAGCAGCCGGGCTTCTTCCAGGAACTTGCTCATGCCTTCGTCGAAGGTCTCGCGCTGCCGCTCCGACTGCGGCGCCACGCTTCCGTCGAGCTGTCGCGTGGACAGTTGCATCGGCAGGTATTCCTTGATCGCAGCCACGCGTTCGAGCTTGTGGTCCCACACCTCGTAGACCGCGCCGAAGCCACCCTGGCCGATGAGGCGCTTGATCTCGAAGTCGGCGATGCGCGCGCCGGCCGGGAGCACGCCGGCGTCTTGCGCAGCGGGTGGGGCGTGTGCGCGATCGACAGGAGGAACGGTGGTCACGTTCTTGTCGATCGGCGGCGCCGCGGCGGGCGGCGCGACGACGGTCACATCCTGCGGGGTGCTGGTGCTCAACTGCGGGCCGGTCACGACCTGCGTGCGGTCGTCCGCATCGTCGTTGGGGCGCAGCGTCTCGTCGCTCATGGCGCTTGTTCCGTTGCGCTGCTGGCTACGCGTGTCGCATTCAGCGCGGGCCGAGGTGCATGCAGCGCGGATCGGGGTGCATGTCGGGGCGCGGGCCGAGGCCATCGGGTATCTCCCTCCGCGAATGTCCCCCGGCCTTCGGCCTCCTCCTTTATTTCGCTGCGGGAGACACCCGATGCCCTCGGCCCAGGACACGCCACGTCGTGCCGGCCGAACAACCGCGGCGCGTCTGGGTCACGTCGATGGCGTGCTCTGCGCAGCGAAACAAAGGAGGAGCTGCGGGAGCCGGCAGCCGCACGCTGACGGCGGGGGACATTCGCGGAGCAGAGTACGCCGTCGGCGTGATCTCGCCGCAGCCCGACGCTCTTGATTGGCAATCGAAGACGCAAGCAGATGCACCGGCTCATCAGGCTGCCTCCGCTTCAAAACCGAACAGCGCATCGAAGCGCTCCCCCACCGGCAGCCCGCTCACGACCATCGGCAGCACCTCATAGGCATCCGGGTCGCTGCACCAGCTCGACTGCCCGGAGCGCGGCACGTGCACCGGCTGCGCCGATTCCGACACGGGCACCTCGGTGCCGAACAGGCGCGTCAGCGCGGCATCGAAGCCGGCCGCATCGAGGTCCTTTTCAAGACCCTCGAGCGCAGCCTGCGCCGCCAGGGTCCACCACTTGCGCATCCGCGCGCTGGCCTCGTCCTCGGAGAGGCCGGCCAGGGCGTCGAGTTCCGTCGCGATCGTGAAGGGGAAGTACCTGCCGACGCTGTCCACGGACGGCATCAGCACCCCGATCCACGCGCGCTCGCTGGCGATGTCCTGGCCCAGCAGGAAGAACCACAGCGGCCCTTCGAGATAGCGCTCGACCCAGTCGGCCTCATGCCGTTCGCGCAGCTTCATCAGGCCTTGCTGCAGCCAGTCGTCCCAGCGCGCGCGAAAGGCATCGGGCCAGCGCCGATGCGCGAAGTCGCCGATGCCCGGCAGCTTGCCGAACCAGCCGGGCACGGCGACATCGGCAACGTCGGTCACAGGCCCTCCGGGCATTGGAACTCGCGCAGCTCCTTCAGGCGGATCGGATGCTGCACGCTGTTGGTCGTCACCTCGAAGCGCGCGGTGCGCGCGCCGATCTGGAAGGTGATGAAGAATTTCTCCGGCGCATCGCCCGCCGAGAGCTGCCCGTCATCGAGCGCGCGGAACAGCGCCCACGGCCCGTCCACCGCCATGCCCGAGGGGCCGCTGGCCGAGGGCGGGCTGATCTCGATGCGCACCGTGTTGCTGCCCTTCGGACCCGGCCACTGGATCGCCATCGGCACCACCGGGCCATGCGCGTACTTGACCAGCTGGCCGTCCACGTCGAGCGTGAACTGCGTGATGCTGGCGTCCATTTCCACCGGCTTGAAGTCCAGCCGCATCGACGGTCCCTTGCCGCCGGCGCGGAAGAAGATGTCGCGGATGCGCGCCGCCCGCTCGAACTGCGCCAGCGACGCCGCGCTCACCGCCGGACGCTCGGCCACCGGCTTGTAGCGCCAGGGCTTGGTGCTGGTGTCGACGATGGCCAGGAGCCGCTTCTGGAAGAAGTCGTCCATCAGCCCGCCGGGCCCGAAGAACGTGCCGAAGTCGTCGGGCAGCACGTCGCGCTTGCTGGCCTGCACGAAGGGGTAGCGCCCCGCGATGGCGCGCACGCAGAAGTCGGTGACAGGCTTCAGGTCCTGCGCGAGGTTGCCGATCTCGGCGGCGCGCGCCTGCACCGCGCCCGACTGGCTCAGGTTCTCGACCATCGATCGCACTGGCTCCGGCAGGCGCGCGGCCGGCGCCTTGATGGCAGCCACCGCGTCGCCGGGCGGCGGCGCGGTGCGGTTCTTGACCGCCGCGTCCACGCTGGTGAGGTAGGTGTAGACGTCGCCGAACATCTTCACCGCATCGTCGATGGGTGCGGGCCCGCCGGGGGTCGCAGGCAGCACGAACTTGCGCAGCGTGTCGAAGTGGTCATCGACGATGCTCTCGATGCGCTTGCCCGGCGCCACCTGCTGCTGCTTGGGATCGCCGCCGAACAGGTCTTCCAGGCCCTTGCGCGTGTTGCGCACGGTCTCGGTGGCCTTGCTCACCACGTCCTTGCCGGCGTCGGGCGGGATCAGCGTGGTTTCCTTCACCACCGCGCCCAGGAACAGCGCCAGCGGCGAGGGCTTGTTCGACAGGATGCGTGCCGTCTCGATGTTCTTGTCGAGCCCGCTGCCGCGCACCACGCGCACGTCGGCCAGCAGCGCGTCCCACACCTTGTTGTATTCCTCCAGGTAGAGGCGGCGCACGCGGTCGGTCAGGGCGCCCAGCCCGGCCACGTCGCGCGCCAGGTCCGCGCTGCTGCGGTCCAGGCCCAGGACCCAGGGGTCTTCCTTCGCGAGCAGCGCGGTCTGCACCGTCACCTCCTGCTGGAAGCGCTTGTGATAGCCGTCGTAGGTGAACATGCCCGGCACGCCTTCGGTCAGCGGCTTGCCGCTGATGCGCTCCAGCACCAGTGGACCCGAGGGGCCGGCGGCGTTGGCCGGGCTGAAGTCCGGGATGTCCTTGGTGATGCGCTGCCGCTTGAGCCGGCTGAACACGCGCTGCTCCAGCGGATAGCTCGCGAGCAGGGCGCGCACGTTGCGCACCAGGTTGTCGTCCATCTTCAGCGGCGAGCGCGGCGGGCCTTGCGCGATGAGCACGTCGAGCTGGTCCTCCAGGAGCTTCCGCTGGTCCTCGGGCACGCCGCGGTCGATGTTGCGGCTCCAGTCGAGCGTGATCCAGGCCTTGAGCGCATCGGGATCGAAGCGATCGGCCTGGTGCAGCATCAGGTAGGTCTTGAGCGCCTCGTAGGTGTATTCGAGGTTGTCCTTCTGCGCGGTGCGAAGCTGGTCCTCGATGCGCTTGGCCAGTTGCGGCAGGAACACCTCGTTGAGCGCGCGCTGGTGCGCCAGCATGGCCGCCGCATCGAGCTTGTCGCCCTGGTAGAGGCCCAGGCCCATCGACAGCGGCGCATTGCCATTGCCGTTGTCCGGCGTCTCCCAGATGTTGCGCAGGCCCTGCAGCACGGGCGCCACCTCGATCAGGTTCTGCACGCGCGAGGGCACGGCGGCCAGCGTCTTCTTCGCAGGGTCGATTCGCGCGTCGACCGACTTCAGGTACTCCAGGTTGCGCCAGCTGCTGTAGCCCCATGCCGCCAGCAGCGCCAGCGTGACCAGCGTCATGGCCGACACGGCCGCCAGCCGGACCGTGTTGCGGCGGCGCTCCAGCTTCACGTCGGCGCCGGCCAGGCGCTGCTCGGGGAACACGACCTGCTTCAGCAGCGCGGTGAGGAAGTAGCTACGGCCACTGCTCTTCTGCGGCGGCAGCATCGCGCGCTCGATCCCGAAGCTGCGGGCCAGGCTGCCCATCACGCGGTCGATCGGGCTGCCCTCCTGCGTGCCGCTGGTGAAGTACACGCCACGCACCCAGGGCGGCTGCGCAAAGCGCGAGCCGGTGAAGACCTGGTCCAGCAAATCCTGCAGCAGCGGGCCGACCGATGCGAACTGCGCCGGGAAGCCGAAGATCGCGGCGCGCTTGGTGCCATCGGTCTCCTGCTGCATGCGGTCGATGAGGCCGTTGTTGACCCGGTCGTGCAGCAGGCCGAACTCGCGCTGGAAATACGCGCCGACACCGTGCTCGGCCAACTGCGCCCCTTCGTCCGGCGGCAGCGTGAAGCCGAACACCTGCGCACGCTGCTCCTTGCCCAGGTCGGCGAAGTATTCGGTGAAGCCGTACAGCAGGTCGCTCTTGGTCACCAGCACATACACCGGCAGCCGCGTGGTGAGCTTGCCGTCGAGCTCCAGCAGGCGCGCACGGATCGATGCAGCCAGCGTGCTGCGGGCCTCGGTGTCCTGGCTCAGCAGGTCCTGCACGCTCACGGTGAGGAACACGCCGTTCAGCGGCCGGCGCGGGCGCACCTTCTTCAGCAGGCCGAGGAAGCCTTCCCATGCGCTCTTGTCCTCGGTCTGGTGGCTGTCCTGCGTGGTGTAGCGCCCGGCCGTGTCGATGAGCACGGCCTCGTCGGTGAACCACCAGTCGCAATTGCGCGTGCCGCCCACGCCCTTGATCGCGCCCGGCCCGAACTTGTCGGCCAGCGGAAACGACAGCCCCGAGTTGACCAGCGCCGTCGTCTTGCCCGCGCCCGGCGCGCCGATGAACACGTACCAGGGCAGGTCGTAGAGATAGCTGCCGCCCGAGAGCGAGAGCCAGTCGCGCAGGCCCGGCTTCCTGCCGGCCGCGTGCAGGCGCATCTGCTTGAGCGTGGCCACCGCATCGCTGAAGCGGGTGTCGAGGATCTTCTGCTCGGCGCTGCCGGGCGCGGCCGTGGCGGCGACGGGCGCCTGCATCAGGCCTTCGGTGAGCACCTTGCTCGCACTGCGCGCGCGCCAGCGCCGCAGCAGCGCGCGCAGCAGCACGATGAACACGATGACGCCGATGGTCACCCAGCGCCACAGCTCGCTCTCCAGCGGCGCCAGCGCACCGATGCGCACCAGCGGCCCCACCCACCAGATCAGCACCCCGACGATGACCAGCGCCAGGACCGTGAGCAGCAAAGGATGAAAGATCCAGCCGAAGATCTTCTTCATGGCTTCACCTCCGCCTTCACTGCGCTCGGGTTCGGGGTGAGCAGCACGATCTCCACGCGCCGGTTGCGGGCGCGATTGGCGGGCGAGTCATTGGGTGCGACGGGTTCCGCATCGGCCTTGCCGTCGGAGCGCATGCGGGCCGGATCGACCTGCGCCTCCAGTGCGGCCTTGACCGCATCGGCACGCGCGGCCGACAGGTGCCAGTTGCTCGGAAAGCGCAGCGAGCGGATCGGCTGGTTGTCGGAGTGGCCGGTGATGAGCACGTCGCCCTTGACCTCCGCCAGCGCATCGCCGATGCGCTTCAGCACCGGCAGCGACTGCGGCATCGGATCGGCGCTGCCGGAGCCGAAGAAGGAATCGCCGCGCAGGCGCACGGTGCTGCGGTCGGCCTCGTCGGTCACGGTGACCAGCCCCTGCTTGACCTCCGGCTCCAGGAACTTCGCCAGCCGCGGCGCCTTCGCCAGGATGGCCGGCGGCGCGATCTGCACGTTGGGCACGCGCAGCGAGGACACGGCCGCATAGGTGCTGTCCGAGCGGTTGTTCAGCGAGATGCGCAGGCCGAACCACACCAGCGCCAGCAGCAGCGCGAACGCCGCCCCGAACACCCACAGCGGCAATGCATGGCGCAGCTTGGTCGTGCCCGCGCCCTGCCCGCGCCAGTGCGGCGACAGGTCCGCTTCCAGCGGCGGCCGGTCTTTCCGGATGAGTTCCGCGAGGCGCTGCCGCACCGTGTCGAGTTGCGCGCGGCCGTTCTCGATGACGCGGTAGCGGCCCTCGAAGCCGAGGCCCAGCGTGCAGTAGATGAGTTCCAGCAACTGGCGATGCTTGGGCACGTCCTGTGCGAGCTTGGCCAGCAGCTGGAACACCTTCTCGCCGCCGACCGCCTCGTTGTGGAACTGGATCAGCAGGCCCTGCTTGTTCCACCCGGCCTGCGCGCCCCACGGCGTGTTGGCCACGGCTTCGTCGAGCGACGTGCACAGGACGTAGCGCGCGGCCAGCACCGCTTCGTTGGACACGCCCGCGCGCCGCGCCGTCGCGTCGAACTGGTTCACCGCCTCGGCCGTCGAGGCCCGCAGCGCCGGCACGTTGGGCGCATGCACCAGCGTGCGCAGCCGCGCCATCAGCGCCAGCAGCTTGCCGGCCGCGGAGACCAGCGGATTGAGCAGCGCGAGTTCGCCGATGTCGACCGCCGGCGCATCCCCGCCCCCGCCGCCCGGCGGTGGTGGCGGCGACTGCCCCGGCATGCGCGGCTTCGGCTTGATGACCGTGCGCTCGGACTCAAACGCGGCAAACGGATCCGGGGTGCTCATGGAATGGTCTCCCGCTAGCTGCGTATCGCCCAGAACGCCATGTCCAGGCCGGGAAAGTCGCCGGCGATGTGCATCGCGACACCCCCCGACTTTTCCAGCTGCCGCCACAGGTCGCTGTTGCGCGTTTCCAGCTCGAAATAGTTGGCGCCCGTGTGGAACGGAATCTGCCTTGGCGCCACCGGCATCGGCAGCAGCGCCACGCCCGGCAGCGCCAGCGTGACCAGGTCGCGGATGCGCTCGACCGGGCCTATCTTCACCTGCTGCGGGAAGCGCGCGCGCAAGGCTTCGCTCGGCATGTTCGACAGCACCGCCAGCACGAAGGTCGCGTTGCGCTGCAGTTCCACGTCCGGGATCATCGCCACCTGCACGCCCCGCCCGCGGTCGTGCAGGTCGATGCGGATGGCCGACTGCTCCAGCACCATCGACAGGCTGCGCCGCAGGTCGTCCATCACCGGCCGGAAGCTGGTCGCCAAGTCGTCATGGATGTACGGCCCGAAGCGCGCCACGCGGCGCGAGTCCCTGAACGTGGCCAGGTCGCCGGCCAGCGCGAGCGCCTGCTCGAAGAAGTGCTGCGGATGCAGCATCGCGCTGCGGGCCAGGTGCGCGAACAGCGGCTCGTTGCGATTCACGGTCTGCAGCAGCAGGAAGTCCGCGATCTCCGACACGCCGCCGGAGCCGCCCTGCGTCATGCGGCCGGCCAGCGCCTCGCCGCGCTGGCGCAGCAGGCCCAGCAACTCGTCGAGCCACGAGCGCACCACCGCATGACCGGCCACGTCGAGCAGCGGCGGGACCAGCGCGCGGTCGATCTGGACCTGGTTGTCGACGCGGCGCTCGACCACGCGCGCGACGTTGATCGTGGTCCAGGCATCGGTGGTGTCGCTCGCGCGCATGAGGCGCGTGTGCAGCGCGCCGAGCTGCACGGTGGCCGTGCGGTCGCCGGAGGTATTGGAGTCGGGCACGTCGACCTCCAGCACGCGATGCCGCACCAGGTCCTCGTAGCCTTCCGCATCGGCCTCGCGCGCGCCCGAGCGGCGCAATGGCAAGGCCAGCACCACCGCCTCCTCGCGCATCGTCGGCGCGATGTCGATGGGTTCGGGCAGCGGGTCGATGGCCGGCATGTCGAACACGGTGCCGTCGCCGAAGACACCCACCGCGCGCACGAGCGCGAGCTTGCCGAGCGTCAGCGCGGCCGCGTCGATCTCCAGTTCCGCGAACCCCCAGGCGTAGGGCGTGGTGGTGCGCAGCAGCAGGTGCCGGGCATGGTCTGCGTGGCGCTCGCTCTGCTGAAGGTGCTGGGGCTGCAACAGCATCCCCTCGCTCCAAACCACTTTTGTTCGCCAGCTCATCCGCGCTCCGTCACCGGCAGGGGTTGCCAGAAGTTGGCAGTGTCGGATGCTTGGGCGGGGCGGAAAATCTGGCTAACGGCTTAGCGGGTCGGGGTCGGTCTAGTGCGAAGGCACTAGCGGGAAAGCCCGCTTTTCGCGGGCGCGGACGGCGGGCTCGGGCCTTGGTGTGCGGGTCGACCGGCGCGAACGCGCAAACAGAAAGGGCCTTGCGCGAATGGGGCGAAGAGAACGGGCTTGCCATCGCAGGCGACCAAGGCAAGGATGTGGGCTGACCAGGAACGCAGCGCACGGCATCGACTCTCATCACGATGAACGCCACACATCACCCCAGAGGCCTGCCACGGCGCGCCCTGTCCGCCGCGATCGTCGCCCTGCCCGCCCTGTGGCTCGGCGCCCGCGCGCAGGCGCCGGCCGCCCGGCGCGCGACGCCCGCGCAGACCGAAGGCCCGTTCTACCCGGTGGCCCTGCCGGCCGATTCGGACAACGACCTGCTGCACAACGGCACGCTGACCTATGCCGCCGCCAAACCGACCTGGGTCGATGGCAGCGTTACCGACCTCGACGGCCGGCCGCTTGCAGGCGCGCTGGTGGAGATCTGGCAGTGCGACGAACACGGCCACTACCACCATCCCGGCGACGGCGACCGCGCCGACCGTGCGTTCCAGGGCTTCGGCAAGGTCGCCGTAGATGCACAGGGCCGCTATCGCTTCCGCACGATCCGCCCGGTGGCCTATTCCGGCCGCACGCCGCACATCCATGTGAAGGTCAAGCTCGGCGCGCGCGAGTTGCTGACCACGCAGCTCTACGTCGCGGGCGCGCCGGGCAACGCGCGGGACTTCCTGTGGAGCCGCTTGTCAGAAGACGCTCGCGCGGCAGTTACCGTGCCTTTCGAGCGTGCGGCCGATGGCTGGAAGGCAAGCTTTCCGATCTACGTCGCGGCCTGATACGCCTTCGCAATCAAACGCATAACTGCGTTGGACCGCCTTGCCGTGCTACGGCACTGTCTGCGGCGCTCCGCCTTGTTCTGCGCTTGATTGCAAAGCCGTATGACGTCGCCTGTCCGCACCAAGTCGTTTGCATCGCCGCGAGCAACAGGGTCGACGCCGCCGAGTGCGGTTGTACCTTGCGCGCGGCGGTTGAATGGCGCACGCTCCCGCCATGAAACGACGCTTGGGCCCTCATGGATGAGACGCCGGAAACCCGCTACGCCAAGAGCGGGGACTTTCACATCGCCTACCAGGTCGTCGGCAACGGCCCGTTCGACCTGGTCTTCATCCCGGGCTTCATCTCCAGCGTCGAATACTGCTGGGAAGACCCGCGCATCGCGCACTTCTACCGGCGACTCGCTTCGTTCGCGCGCCTCATCCTGTTCGACAAGCGCGGCACGGGCATGTCGGACCCGGTGCCCGTCGAGCAGTTGCCTTCCCTGGAGCAACGCATGGACGACGTGCGGGCCGTGATGGACGCCGCCGGGTCGAAGCGCGCCGCACTGGTCGGCGTGTCGGAGGGCGGGCCGCTGAGCCTGCTGTTCGGCGCCACCCACCCCGACCGCGTGTCCGCCATGGTCATCATCGGCACCTTCGCGCGCGTGGCCTGGGCGCCCGACTACCCCTTCGGCGTGCAGGCCGATCTATGGCACGGCCTGCTCAAGCGGATGGCGGAAGGATGGGGCAAGGGCGTCCTGCTGTCCGCCTTCGCACCCTCGCTCAAGAACGATGCCGGGGCGCGCCACTCATGGGCACGCCTGCAGCGCAGGGCCTCCAGCCCCGGTGCGGCGGTGGCGGTGATGCGCATGGCCTACGAGATCGACACCCGTTCGATCCTGTCCGCTGTGCGCTTGCCGACATTGATCCTGCATCGGCGCGAGGACCTGCTGGTGTCGGTCGAGCATGCACGCTACCTTGCGCGCGAGATACCGGGCGCCAAGTACGTGGAGCTCCCCGGCACCGATCATTTCTTCTGGACCGGCGACGCCGATGCCTACCTCGACGAGGTCGAGGAGTTCCTCACCGGTGAGCGGCACGCGGGCGAGACCGACCGCGTGCTCGCGACCATCCTCTTCGCCGACATCGTCGGCTCGACCGAGCGCGCCGCCGAACTGGGAGACGCGCGCTGGCACGCATTGCTCGACAGCTACTACAGCGTGGCCCGCCGACAACTGGTGCGCTTCCGGGGTCGCGAGATCGACACCGCGGGCGATGGCCTGTTCGCCGCGTTCGACGGACCGGCGCGTGCGATCCGCTGCGCGGCGGCCATCGGCAGCGGCGCGCGGCTGCTGGGGCTCGACATTCGCGTGGGCGCCCACACGGGCGAATGCGAAGTGATGGGCGACAAGATCGGCGGCATCGCGGTGCACATCGGCGCGCGCGTGGCCGCGCAGGCGGGGCCGGGCGAAGTGATGGTGTCGAGCACGGTGAAGGACCTGGTGGCCGGCTCCGGCATGGCATTCCAGGACCGCGGCAGCCACGCGTTGAAGGGCGTGCCGGGGGAGTGGCACCTTTACTGCTTCATGCCGACGCAGGCGTAGCTGCTACGCCGTGCAGGCGCGTCATCCGCTACGGACAAAGGCCATCAGGCGGGTGAGGTCGCCCGCATCGGCCGTTCGCAAGGCGTTCAGGTAGGCGTGACGGACCTCTCCGTCAGCCACGAGGTTGGCGCCATGGCTCCAGGAAAAGCGATGACCGCCTGCTTCGCTCAACAGGCTGTCTGTCGTCAACGCTAGCCCATAGGGTCACAACAATCCAAATATTGTTAGCCTGAATAGAAACGGTTTCGCCTCAATTGATCCCTCATGGGCGAACACAGCCTCAGGAAGAAGGCCCAGGCAACCGATAGCCCAACTACCGCTCGTGCCGCAACGAAAGCAGCACGACATCCTGATCGGAGTGGGCATAGAGCATCACGTGGCGATCCAGCACCAATTCGCGCAGACTTGGCATGCCCAGTTCGCGGGCAAGTTGCCTTGCCTGCCCGGCTTGAAACTGCCCCCAGCCCGATCGGGCGTCGAGGAATCGGGCCGGCCGCCCACTGTTGGGGGCGAATGAAATCAGGCTGCGCGCCTTCACGATCCCCGCTTGCAACTTGCGAAAACGCGCCGACGCCGAATCGACATCCTGCTGCTCCATGAAGTCCTTGGCGACGCGCAGGCATTCCACGAAGTTCGGGACCGCCCGAACCCTTGCGTTGACGGGAATGCTCACGGGGCGGGGCGAATACCGAGCGCCTGGTCCAGTTCCGCGTCGGGAACGAACTCCCCGGCCAGCGCCTGTCGCAATCCAGCGACGGCATCTTCGGCCAATACGAGACTGGCGTGCTCCGCTTCGAGAGCGTGGTAGTAGTCCAGTCGGCGCGCATCGATCAGGGCGACGTAGCTCGCCCCGTTCTTGGTCAGCACCTTCTCCGAGCCTCCGCCCACCACGTCTTCGGCCAACTCGGTGAGACGGGCCCGGGCCTCGCTGATGGGGACAATGTCCGATGCTCGCAAAGTCATTTGCCAGAACTCATTAAGGTTTACGTTAATGAACGTCTAGCAACTGCGTCCGTCGCACGCAATCGCAATCCAACGCAGCGATGCGTTTGCAGGCGATGTCGTATCAGCCGCCGGCGCGATGAACGTAGTCCTGGTACGCCGGCAGCGCGATCGCCGCCAGGATGCCGATGCCCGCGGCGCCAAGGACCAGCACCACGCCCCAGAAGGACCAGCGCTTCTGCACGCGATTGAAATGTTCGAGGCTGTCCCAGCGCTTGTTTCGCCACGCCATCTCCCGGCCCTTG
The DNA here is from genome assembly GCF_018449755.1 of Variovorax sp. dw_954. Classification (NCBI taxonomy): domain Bacteria; kingdom Pseudomonadati; phylum Pseudomonadota; class Betaproteobacteria; order Burkholderiales; family Comamonadaceae; genus Variovorax; species Variovorax sp. dw_954. The sequence goes on from NZ_JAAVVD010000022.1 coordinate 97,658, forward strand.
AAGCCGAGATAGAAGCCCATGATGAAACCGACGTACGGCACCAGCGCCAGCAGGCCGATCCACGTCTTGTTGGAGATCGCCCAGATCCAGTTGAGCAGGAATGCGCCCCAACTCCAGCCCTTGACGCCTTCCGGCACCACGATCTGGCTGCCGCCGCCCGAGTTGTTCTCGAAGTCCGGCGCGAGGTCCAGATCTGCGCGTGGCGCTGCGTAGGGGTTGTCCATGGGTCACCTTGTCATGAAGGATCTGAAATTGTCATGTGAAAGTATCCGGAAAACCGTGACAAGCCTCCCTTCGGGAAGGCTCCCGCGTTGCGCAACCGCTACGTGGAGGCCAGCCAGAGCATGCCGACGCCCAGGCCGATGAAGCATGCGGACACCAGCAGGAACCACCACCAGAGCAAGGTGGGCCGGGCCAGGGTGGCCGGCCTGGTTCTCTCGCGAACCACCGCCAGCGCGCCGAGCAACAGTGCGACGAGCACGCCCAGCAGGAAGGCCCAGGGGAGCCATTCCTGCGGCATCAACCGTGCGGCGAGAACGCCGAGCATGACGCATCCGGCAAATGCGTAGCCTCGGTAACGGTTGGCCGTCACTTCGAGGCTCCAGGGACGAGCGATACCGCGATTGACACTGCCGACTTTCCTTCCTGCGCCTTGATGGGGGGTGAGCCCAGCAATGTACCCGCCGCGAACGGGCTCGACCCAGCCCGCGGCGCGGAACTTTCCACGATCGGTGTGCCCGTGATGGCATAAGGACTAGAAGGCGGCGTCGACCCCGGCTCAACGCTCCATCAAGACCTGCAACATGCGCTGCGGGTTGGACAGGAAGTCGCGCGTCACCTGGAAGTGCTCCGCGTCTTCGTACGCGATCCTTGATATCCCTTCATTGCTGCATTGGTAGATGCACGCGTCCGGATAGGCCATCAGGATCGGCGAGTGGGTGGCGATGATGAACTGGGAGTTGTCCAGGACCAGGTCATGCATGCGGGACAGCACGGCCAGTTGCCTTTGCGGCGACAACGCTGCTTCGGGCTCGTCGAGGATGTACAGGCCCTGGCCGCCAAATCGTTGCGTCATGAGCGCCAGGAAGGATTCGCCATGCGACTGTTCGTGCAATGAACGGCCTCCATAGGAATCGACGATGGGCGGACCGGCCATGGGGTCTTCGTCGAGCCTCTCGATCTCCGTGGCCACGTTGAAAAAGCTCTCCGCGCGCAGGAAGTAGCCGTCCCGCGGCCGACGAATCCCCTTGGCGAGCCGCAGGTATTCATGCAGCACCGAATGCGACCGGCGCGTGCCGAAGTTGAAGTTGCGCGTGCCGCCTTCGGCATTGAAGCCCAGCGAGACCGCGATCGCCTCCAGCAGCGTCGACTTCCCGGAACCGTTCTCACCGATGAAGTACGTCATCCGCGGATGCAGGTCGATCTGCTCCAGCGAGCGTATGGCCGGCAGCGAGAACGGATAGCGGTCGAACGAATCGACCTTGTCCCGCCTGAGCGTGATACGGCCGACGTACTGGGAGGAAATCAAGTCAGTCTTCAACCAGGCTTGCAGGCGCCGTCGAATGCCAGGGATACCGCGGAACCGGCTTTGCCGGGCCGCTGGTATCGCCCCCTCGAGGGGGTAGCGCCGCAGGCGCTTCGGGGATGGGCCTTTCTTTACGCAAACACATCCGACACATACCGCCCATGCTCGTGCTCCATGCGATCGGCCCAGGCGTTGGCCGTGGCGTCGTCGCACTTGGTCGCGCGCTGGTACATCTTCAGGAAGGTCTCCCGCACCGCCGGCGCCATGCGCTTGCCGTCGCCGCAGACGTAGAACTGCGCGCCCTCGGTGAACAGGTTGCCGATCTCGATGCGGTCTTGCCACACGCGGTGCTGCACGAACATCACCTCGCCTTCGGGCTTGGCGGAGAACGCCGGCCGCATCTCCACCACGCCCGCACCCTCCCACTTGGCGAACTGGTCGCGGTAGAGATAGTCGACATCCGGGTCGTCGACGCCGAAGAACAGCAGCGCCCGGCCCACCTCGCGGCCGGCGGCCTTCTGCGCAGCGCGCTCCTGCAGGAAACCACGGAATGGCGCGACGCCGGTGCCGGCGCAGACCATCACGACGGGGGTGCGCGGGTCCGTCGGCGGATGGAAGCCCGACTGCGATGGCCGCACCGCCACCGAGAGCCGGTCGCCCGCCTGCAGCCGCGCAAGGTATGAAGAAGCGACGCCTTCGAAGCGGCCATGCCCCGACATCGCCGGCACGTCCAGCACGGCGATGGTCAGGCTGGCCTCCGCCTCGTTGGCCAGCGGCGACGAGGAGATCGAATACTGGCGCGGCCGCAGCGTCGGCAGCATGCCCAGGAAGCGCGCAAAGCCGATGTCGCAGGACTGGGCGCGTTCCAGCAGTTCCAGCAGGCTCACGCGCTTTTCCAGCACCTCTGTTTCATAGACATCCTCGGCCGCGAGCCGCTCCAGCTCCTTGCGCTCCGGCGGGCACGGCGTGGCTTCCGCAAGCTGTGCAACCTGCGCGCGGGTGACCGGCTGGGCCAGCTCCACGTAACCCGACAGCACTTCGTAAGCAGCCACCGGGTAGTCGCCCGGCAGCGACGCGGCTGCGCCTGCCTGCCGGTGGATGACGATCTGCGTGTCGCTGGCCAGGCCGAAGCGCTTGAGCGCGCGCGCGACGATGGCCTCGGGGTTGCGCGGCAGCACGGACAGGTAGTCGCCGGCCTTGTAGCGCATGCCCTCGGGCAGCGCGATCTGCAGGTGGCGCTTGGAGCGCGCGCCCGCATGGGCGATGTTCACCAGTTCGCGGTTCTCGACGATCACGCCCTGCTCGAGTTCGTGCAGTTGCAGCGCGCGCTCGCGTCCGGACGTAAGCACCTCCACGTCGAAGGTGGGCGTCGAGGCCTTCTCGGCGACGGCGCGGCCCAGGGCCTTGCCGACGTCGGCCCAGAGGGTCTCGTACCAGCTGTCGAAGGCGCCGAAGAAGTCGCCGCCCGCATCGGTCTCGCCGCGCGGACGCAGCTCCTTGCCGCCGGCCGCGGCAAAGGCTGCGTCGAGGCGCTTGGGGATGGCTTGATAGGTGCGCGCCCACTGGCGGTTTCCGCAGCCGAACACCGCGAAGCGCAGGCCGGCAAGCTCGCCCGCGCCGCGCGCCTCGAGCCAGGAGAGAAACTGCTTCGCGTTGTCCGGCGCCTGGCCCTCGTAGGAGGCGGAGACGACGATGACGGTCATGCCCGCGGCCAGCGTGTCCGCGTAGTCGTCCATCGGGGCCACGGTGGCGGCATAGCCCTGGCGCGGCGCGTCGGTGGCAATGCGCCGCGCGAACATCTCGCAGGATCCGGTGTTGCTGCCGTAGAGCACGACCAGGCGCGGCGCGTCGTCCTGCAACTGGACTTCCTCGGCCTGCTCGTTGACCAGGGCCTGCTTGACGCTCGGGATGGCGCTGCGCACCGCGAAGCCACCGGTGCCGCGGCGGCGCGCACGCATCAGCAGGTTGTGCGGCTTGATGGTGAGCGTCTCGGAGACTACGAGCTGGTACGAAGGGTCGTCGAGCACGATGTCGAAGCGCTGCAGCATCATCGAGACGACCATCTGCGCCTCCTGCATCGCGAAGGCCCTGCCGATGCAGGCGCGCACGCCGTTGCCAAAGGGCTTCCAGGCGTTCGGCGGCAGCTTCTCGGCCTCGCTGGGCTCGAAGCGCTCGGGCCGGAACTCCTCGGCGTCGTCGCCCCAGACCGCCGGATCGCGGTGCAGCGACGGCGCCAGCACCAGCGCCGTGTCCTGGGCGCTGAGCGGGTACTTGCCGCCGATCATGGTGTCCTGAATCGGCTTGACCGAGAACGCGGGCGCGGTGGGCCACAGGCGCAGCGACTCCATGAGGATCTGCTCGATGTAGCGCAGCTTCGCCAGGTCCTCGACGCGCGGCAGGTTGTCGCCGAGCACCTCGTCGACGATGGCCTGCGCCTTCAGCATCACGCGCGGGTTGGTCATCAGCAACTGGCAGGTGAAGGACAGCAGCCCGCTGGTGGTCTCGTGGCCGGCGATCAGGAAGGTGACCAGCTGGAAGCGGATGTTCTCGTCGGACAGCTTCTCGCCCGTGACCGGATCGACGCCGTTCATCATGACGTTGAGCAGGTCCTTCTTCTCCAGGCCCTTGGGGTCGGCGCGCCGCTCGATGATGAGTTGGCCGGCGATGCGGGCCAGCAGCTTCTGGTCCGCCTCGTAGCGGCGCCGCGTGCCGACCATCAGGTCGGAGACGACGCCGGGCCGCCGGCCGCGCTGCCCCGCCTCTTCGAGCGCGGAGCCCATCGCCGCGACGAAGGGATGCATCTCGTTCTGGTAGAAGCTGTTGAAGCGCACGTCGAACGCGCACAGCGCGATGGTGTCGAGCGCGAGGCGGGTCATGTTGTCCGTCACGTCGATGACGCCCGACGGCCCGAAGCGCTCCCACTTCACGAACATCTGGTCGGCGATGTCCACCATGCGGTCGAACATCGAGCGCACCCCGATCGGGCCGAAGGCCGGCATCAGCAACCGATGCGCCTTGGCCCAGTTGGGCTCGCTGTTGTAGGCGGTGAAGAGGCCGTCGCCGGCGAAGTCGCGGATGTGCTTGAGCGGCCCGCTGATGCGCTTCACGAAGCGGGACTCGTCGCAGAGCTCATCCACCAGTGCCTGCGAGCTGACGACATGCACGTCCTTGCCCGCCAGGGTGAGCTTGTAGATGCCGCCGTATTCCCGGGCCAGTCGCATCATGCTCTGGATGGGCGCCTTGGAGTCGAGTTCGCCGATGTTGCCCAGCAAGAGCTTCATCGGCGGTTGCGGAACGACGGATTGGCCAGGGCGCTTGCTCTTCATTGAAAGTCTCCGTGGATGTGAGCGGGGCCAAATCATGCACCAACGGGGACGTGCCGGGTGTCTCAGGCGGGCGTGACGCGCATGCCTGGAAGTTCCGCGTTGCTGCGCTCGCGCAGCCAGAGCACCAACCCGCACACGAACACCACGAGTTGCGTGCCGATCAGCAACGAGAAGCCCGCGAAGAAGCCGGACCCCGCCGTCGCGCCCGCGCCGCTGGACATCGCGCTGATCACGCCGCCCATGAGCGCCGGCATGAACCCGGCCACCAGGCTGCCGGTGCCGTTCACGACGCCGAAGGCGCTGGCCACATGCTCGGGCCGCGCGCAGTATTGCACCGTGCTGGGAATCGCCGGGCTCATCAGGCCCCAGCAGAAGTTGGCCGCGATCAGGCTGTAGGCTGCGGTGTAGGGGTCGTGCACGTTGATCGCGAGCAGCACCGACAGCGCCACGCCCGCGCTCGCCGCCATGAAGATGAACGGAACGTGCCGGCGCTCGATCCTGTCGATGACCACCCCGCCGAGCAGCACCGCGAGCACCGTCGCATATTGCGGCAGCGAGGCCAGCCAGCCCATCTCCTTGAGCGAGAAGCCGCGCGCCTCCTTCAGGTAGGTCGGCAGCCAGTTGCTGCTGCCCCAGAGGTAGGCCAGCGCCGCCGCCGTCAGCACGGTGATGAGGACGAGGTAGCGGGTGTGCAACGCGCCCTTCACGATCTCGCCGACCTGGGTGAGTGCCGCGCCAATCGATTCGGGTTTCTTCAGTGCCGCGTAGCTCGCCGGCATGTGCAGGAATGCCAGCACGAGCGGAATGCCGACCGCGATGTTGATCAGGCCAAGCACATAGAAGGACGTCTCCCAGTGGTAGCTCGCGAGCAGGTAGCCGATGAACGGATAGCCGATCGCCAGGCCGAGCCCGGTGCCCATGTTGACCAAGGAATTCGGCTTGCCGTTCTCGCGGCTTTCGAAGTGGGCCTTGATGTACGACGAAGCCAGCGAGAACAGCGGGCCTTCGGACACGCCCAGCAGGATGCGCGAAGCCAGCACCAGCCCGTAGCCGTCGAACCATGGCGTCATGAAGGTGACGACGCCCCAGAGGACGAGCCCATACATCAGGCTCTTGCGCACGCCGAACAGCGCCGCGCAGAACGGCGTCAGCACGAAGGCCGACACGCCGTAGCCGGCCATGAAGGCGGTGGCCAGCAGGCCCTGCCTCACCCGGTCCGCCCGCTCGATGCCGATGTGCGCCAGGAAGCCTGGATCGGTGATCAGCACCGCGATGTTGATCCGGTCGATGTAGGAAATGGCGACGATCACGAACAGCGTGATGACGCCATACCAGCGGTATGTCTTGGCTTGCATGGACGTGGTCCTTTGAATGGAGACTAGAAGGCGACGCGCATCCCGGCTTCGCCGCCGGTCGACGCGTGGTTTGGCGAAGTCGAGGCACCGGCCAAAGCCTGGCTGGCGCCGTCGCTGTTGGTCAGCCGTGCCACGGTGGCGTAGACGGCGGTGCGCTTCGAGAAGTTGTAGGCGTAGCCGAGCGCGAGCTTGGATGAGGTCGGGTCCGGCACGTTGCCCACCGGCTGCCGCACGTAGCGCGCATACGAGGCCTTGATCTCGCCGGGGCCCACCGGCAGGATGAAGCCGACCAGCGCGCCCTTGCCGTCGACGGCACCCAGCGACTCGACGTAGTACTCGCCCATGACGCGCAAGCCCAGCAGTTGCTCGAAGGTCCAGGAGGCGCCCAGGTTCGAGACGCGCAGGTCGCCCGTCGCGTAGGTCGTGAGGCCCGTGGCAATGGACACATGGAAAGGCCCGGACTGGTAGCCCAGCCGGACGCCGCCGTACCTGCCGTCGTTCTGGTTGGGCACCGGGATGGCGCCGGGCGTCGCGGGGGGCAGCGTCGAGTTCGAGATGTTCTCGCCCATCGCGTACATCACGCTGCCGTAGAAGCCGCCGAGGTTCGGCGGGAGGAAATAGCCGACGCTGTTCGACGCGCGGGTGCCAGTGGGCGCCGTCAACCCGCCCAGGCCCGAGAAGTAGAGCTGGTTCGCACCGATGCCGCTGCCGGTGCCGAAGGGGTCGAAGATCGCCGTGTTCCAGAAGGTCGGCGTGTAGTCGCGGCCCAACCGCAGCTCGCCCCAGCTGCTGCTGGTGAGGCTGACCGTCGAGCGGCGGTTGAAGGTCAGCGTGCCCAGGCCGGCGGTGCCGTTCAGCTGGTTGTTGGTGTTGCCCGGGAAGCCGGTGCCCGTATCGTTCTGCAGCCCTTCCTCCAGCCAGAAGCCTGCCGACAGCCCGCCGCCGAGGTCTTCGTTGCCGCGAAAACCCAGCCGGCTGAACGAGTTGGCACTGTTCGTCAGCTGCCACTTGCTCGTGGAAGCCGGGCCCGATCCGGTGGTGTAGGTGACAGCCGCATCGACCACGCCGAACAGCGTCACGCTCGATTGCGCGCAAACGACGGACGTGACAAGGCATGCGGCCGCAGCCACAGAAATTCTCTTCATGGGTTCTTTCAGTCTTCGGGAGTTCGCGCCGGCGTCAGATGTCGAGGACCAATGGCCCGCGCTGGCATCGCGACACGCAGATCATCATGGTCTTGTTGGCCGCGCGTTCGGCCTTGGTGAGGATGCCGTCGTGGTGGTCGACCTCGCCCGACAGCACCTTGGTCTCGCAGGCGCCGCACACGCCTTCCTTGCAGCTGTGGTCGGGGTTGAGGCCGGCGTCGATCAGGCTGTCGAGGATCGACTTGCCCGGCGGCACCTCGACGCTCTTCTTGCTCTTCGCGCACTCGACCACGTAGCTTTGCGTGGCGCTCGGCGTCTCCACGTGCACGGCGGCGAAGCGTTCGATGTGGGCGTTGGCGTAGCCGAGCTTCTCGCAGGTCTTCTCGAAGTTGTCGAGCATCGGCGTGGGGCCGCAGCAGTAGAAGTGGCTGTCGGCGCCCTTGTCGGCCAGCAGCGCGGCGAGGTCGGGCGGCGCGCCCTTTTCCTCGTCGAAGTGCCAGGTCAGCTTGACGGACTTCTCCGCCGCGAGCGCCGCGATCGATTCGCAGAACGCCGCTTCTTTCCGGGCCCGCGCGCAGTAGATGAGCTCCACCGGGCGGCCGGTCGCGACCAGGCGCTGCAGCATGCACCAGATCGGCGTCACGCCGATGCCGCCGGACACGAGCACCGATCGCCCCGCGTCCTCCTGTAGCTTGAAGTTGTTGCGCGGCACCGAGATCGGCAGCGTCATGCCCACGCGCAGTTGCTGGTGCACGTAGCGCGAGCCGCCGCGGCTCTTGCGGTCGTTGAGCACGCCGACGACATAGCGCTGGCGGTCGGTCGACGGGTTGCACAACGAATAGCTGCGTACCAGTCCGTTGGGCAGGTGCAGGTCGATGTGCGAGCCGGCCTCGAAGGCGGGGAAGTCCACCTCCGGCGCAGCCGGGCGGAACTCGACACTGACGATGCCGTCTGCCTCGTAGCGCATCGTGTGCACCAGTGCGTTCAGCGTGGGGGATGACATGGCGGAAGACCTCTCTACGGTTCGCGAGCGTGGCGTCAGGCCGTGGCCAGGGCCGGTTCGGCGGCTTGCAACTGTTGCGTGGCCAGGCCGCGCAGGTGGCGGCGCAGGCGCACGACGCCCAGGTCGTGCTGGTAGAGCTGCTCGTGCTGGTTGGCATCGGGCTCCATGTTCTCGATCAGCACGCGGTCCTGCTCGAGCACGTGCCAGTGGCGCGCCTCGAGGCGGTTCTTGTAGAGGAAGCGCCAGGTGTCGCGCTGCCAGCCGGCGGGCAGCTTGCGCACGCGCCAATGGAAGGCGCACGAGAGCGTCGGCGAGATCGGCGTGTAGCTGCCGACGATGATGAAGTTGCCGCCAGGCCCGCCGGTCTTCGGATACGGGATCTCCAGGCGCATCCAGTGCGTGCCGGTGTCGGCCCATTCGGTCCAGTCGAAGTTGACGTTGCGCTGGCCTTCCTTCTCGAACACGAAGCCGGTGTCGGTCGCGCGGATGCCGAACTTGGCCGTCGAATCGCCCTCGGCCATGGAGTGCGACTGCTTGTGCAGGAAGGTGCCGTGCATCGGGTCCATCACGTTGTCGAGCACATAGCGGTAGTCGCCCTTCCACTCGGCATAGCAGAGGAAGCCGGAGTACTCGGCGTCGTCGGTGAGCTGCTCGGGCAGCACCAGCGGCGGCGGCGTGTCGACCGACTCCTTCGAGTTGTAGAGCCACACCGCGCCAGCCTTTTCTTCCACGTGGAAGAAGCGCGTGGCCTGCGCACCTTCGAGCTTGCAGCCGGGGCTGCCGGGCACGCGCGTGACGACGCCGTCGCAGCGCACTTCGACGCCGTGGTACGGGCACGAGAGGCGGTCGCCGAGGATCACGCCCTGCGACAGCGGCGCACCGCGGTGCGGGCAGCGGTCTTCCAGCGCATGCAGCTTGCCGCTGTGGTCGCGCCAGAAGGCGAACTTGCGGCCGAGCCGGCGCAGCGAGACGGGCGACTCCTTGATGAAGCCCGACGGGCAGATGGGGTACCAGAGGTCTTTCAGGCCGATCTCGAGCAGCTGGTCGACCGGGTTGTCGTGGGGGGTGGTCATGGTGTAGTTCCTCTCAGGCGCCGAGCAGGGCGATTTCTTCGCGGTAGATGGCTTCGGTCCACTGCTTGCCGCTGGGGCTCGCGAGGCCGCTGTCGTTGAGTCGCTCGACCAGGCCGGGCAGGTCGTGCACACCTGCGGCAAAGGCACGCTCGATCGCGTCGCCCAGCAGGTCTTCGTAGGTGGTGGGGGCGCGGGTGCGCGCCTGGTGGGGATCGAGATAACGGTCAGTCATGGTTCGCTCCGTGGGGGTGTGAATTCGATGGACTTGCATGTCTTGTCTCCTGTGTGGGGTTATTCGGCGACGATGTTTCGCGACTTGACGATCCCGGCCCATACGGCCGTTTCCTCGCGCATCGCCTTGGCGAACTCGGCCGGCTTCATGGTGGCTTCGGTCATGCCCTGGGCCTTCAGGCGCTCGGCCACGTCGGGCTGGGCAAGGATGTCGGCGGCGTCCTTTGCGAGTTGCTCGACCACGGCGGGCGGGGTGCCTGCCGGTGCGAGCAGTCCATACCAGGACGTCACGTTGACGCCCTGGATGCCCTGCTCGGCGAGCGTCGGGATCTCCGGCGCCACCGGGCTGCGTTTCGCCTCGGTCACGCCCAGCGCCACCAGCTTGCCGCTCTTGATGAAGGGCAGCGTGGCCGGCAGGTTGCTGAACATCAGCGGCACGACACCGCCGAGCACGTCGTTGAGCGCAGGGCCCGTGCCCTTGTACGGCACATGCAGCAAGTCGACGCCGGCCTGCTGCTTGAACAGCTCGCCCGCGAGGTGCAGGCCGCTGCCGACGCCGGGCGACGCGTACGACAGGGTGCCGGGCTTGGCCTTGGCCAGCGCCACCAGTTCCTTCGCGCTCTTGATGCCGGACGCGGGCGATGCCACCAGCACGTTCGGCGCCTTGGCCAGCATGGTGATGGGCGCGAAGTCCTTCTCGATGTTGAACGGGAAGTTCGGCATCAGCGTCGGGTTGATCGTGAGGTTGCCGGCCGGCACCACGAGCAGCGTGTGGCCATCGGCCTTGGCGCGCTTGACTTTCTCGATGCCGATGTTGCCGGCAGCACCGGCGAGGTTTTCGACCACGACCGGCTGGCCGTGGCGCTTGGCGAGGCCGTCGGACAGGATGCGGGCCAGCGTATCGACAGGGCCGCCGGGCGGGAACGGCGAGACGATGGTGAAGCGATCGGAGGCGAGCTGCTTCTGCGCGTCGGTCTGCGCGTGGGCGGGCGCCACTGCGGCGAAGGCGACCAGCGTGGTCGCGAGGACCTTGAGTGTCGAGTTGCGTTGCATGGTCGCGTCCCTCATTTCTTTTCCGTGAGGAACTTGCCTTGCGGGCCGTCGACGTTCTTCTGGCGGCGCGTGTTGCCATCGAGGCCGCCGTCGACCGCCCATTCGGCGAACACGGTCGGGCCCGGCTCGAACTCGCGCGGCTGCCAGTCGGCCGTCAGCTGGTCTTCGTCGGCGTAGTACTCGATGAGTCCGCCGGCCGGGTTCTTGAAGTACCAGAAGTAGGCCGAGGACACCGGATGGCGGCCCGGGCCGAGCTGCGTTTCCCAGCCGCTGCGCGAGAAGTGCAGGCCGCCGCCGAACACCTCGTGGATGTCGCGCACGGTGAAGGCAACATGGTTCAGGCCGCGCTTGCCCGAAGGCAACTGCAGCAGGAACAGGTCGTGGTGGCCGCCGTCCGGCGCGCAGCGCATGAAGGCGCCGCGGTTCGGGTAGCTGTCCGACGAGACGAAGCCGAAGTTGTCGCGATAGAAGGCGCTGGTCGCCAGCACGTCGGTCACGAAGAACACGACGTGGCCGACTTCGATCGGCGTGGCGCGTTCGTAGATCGGCGCGGGCTGGTTGATGCGGGCCTTGCGGTTCCAGGTGTTCATCTCGCCGCAGTCGACGTCGACGGCGCGCTTGCGGGTGACCTGCAGGCGCACGGCGAGGCCGTTGGGGTCGATGCAGCCGATGCGGCGCGCGCCGTCGACGCTGGCGTCGAAGAAGCCGGGCTGCTTCGCGATGGCTGCGGCATAGCGGTCGAGGTCGGCATCGCTTTCGACGCCCCACACCACTTCGCGCAACGTCGGGCCTTCCTCCATCGCGGGCGGCAGTCCGGGCTTGTCCAACGCCGCGACGACGACGCGGCAACCATTGAGGCACTCGAAGCCGAGTTCATCGGCGGCTTCCGACTTGAGCGCCAGGCCCCAGTCGCCGAAGAAGCGCTTGCAGGTCGGCAGGTCGTCCGACACGTAGGTGATCTGGTCGATTCCAAGAACGCTCATTTCAGTTGCTCCAGGCGCGGTGAGTCACGCCGGCCCAAGGGAGCGGCTCGTCGTTCGTGCCCCAGTACATGCTCTTCTGCTCCATGTACTGGAAGATGCCTTCGCGGCCCTTCTCGCGGCCGAGGCCGCTGTCGCGCCAGCCGCCGAAGGGCGTCGACACCGAGAACTGCTTGTAGGTGTTGACCCAGACCGTGCCGGCCTGCACCGCGCGGCCGATCCGCCATGCGCGCTTGAAGTCGCGGCTCCACACGCCGGCGGCCAGCGCGTAGATGCTGTCGTTGGCCTGCTTTATCAACGCTTCCTCGCTGTCGAAGGGCATCGCGACGAGTACCGGGCCGAAGATCTCCTCCTGGGCCGTGCGTGCGCTGTTGGTCAGGCCTTCGAGGATGGTGGGCGTGTAGAAGTAGCCCTTGTCGCGGCCATCGCCGTGCGGGCGCACGCCACCCGTGCGGATGTGGGCGCCTTCGGAGACGCCGAGCGCCACGTAGCGCTCGATGCCTTCGCGATGCTTCGCGGTGATCAGCGGGCCCATCTGGGTCTGCTCCGACGCCGGGTCGCCGACGCGCAACGCGTTCGCGCCTTCGGCGAGCCGCGTGAGGAACTCGTCGTAGATCGAACGCGCGACGAAGAGACGCGAGCCCGCGATGCAGGATTCGCCCGAGGAGCTGAAGATCCCGTAGAGCACGCCGCTCACCGCGTGGTCGAGGTCGGCGTCTTCGAGGACCATCGTGGCCGACTTGCCGCCGAGTTCCAGCGACACCGGCATCATTTTGTCGGCCGCGATGTGCGCGATGTGCTTGCCCGTCGTGGTGCCGCCGGTGAAGGACACGCGCTTGACCAGCGGATGCTTCGTGATCGCATCGCCGATCACCGAGCCCTTGCCCGGCAGCACGCTGACGATGCCCTTGGGAACGCCGGCTTCCTCGCAGATGCGTGCGAGTTCGAGCGCCATCAGCGGCGTGACTTCGGCAGGCTTGACGACGACCGCGTTGCCGGCCGCCAGAGCGGGCGCCAGCTTCTGCGCCTCGCTGGCGATCGGCGAGTTCCACGGCGTGATCGCGGCGACCACGCCCATCGGCTCGTGCACGCTCATCGTGACGAAGGGGCCGCGCGACGGGGTGATGGTCTCTTCCAGCGTCTCCAGTGCAGCGGCGAAGAACTGGAAGGTGCCGGCCGCGCTGGCCACCAGGGCGCGCGTTTCGTTGATGGGCTTGCCGTTGTCCAGGCGCTGTTTCTGCGCCAGCGTTTCGCCCTGCTCGCGGATCAGATGCGCAACACGATGCAACACCGCGGCGCGCTCGTGCGGCAGCTTCTGCGCCCAGCCGCTCGTGAGGAAGGCGTGGTGTGCGCGCGTGATGGCTTCGTCGACGTCGGCCAGGCTCACGGCATTCAGGCGCGCAATCGGCTCGGCCGTGGCCGGATAGAGGCTCTCGTAGGCATCGCCGCCACCCAGGCGCCATTCGCCTGCGATGTTGACGGGAAGGAGTTCGGAAGAAAACATCGTGGTGTCCAGGTGGTTCAGATCGCCATGTGCGCGACGCGGTTGCGCATCGCGCGCACCGCGCTGTAGACGGTGAGTGCGGAGGTCTTGGGGTTGGCCGCCAGCGCCTTGTTGCGCATGGTCAGTTCGAAGCTGCCGAAGGCGCCTTCGGCCTCGACGACATGGACGTTCTCCGTGACGGCCGGGTCGGCGATCAGGCGCACGCGGGTGAGGTCCAGGCCCAGGCCGGCCAGCGACACGGTGGCCGCGACGTTGGCGTTCTTCGGATAGAGCGATGCGGCCTCGCGGGCGCTGCCTTCGAAGATGATCGTTTCCAGCGCCAGCGTGGCGAGGTTGCGGCCCTGCTCGGCCGGCGTGCCGGTCCAGGCGTGCGGCGGCTTGCGGCCGGTGTAGCGCACGGCATCGAGGCCGCCGGCGCGTGCCGCCGCCAGTGCGTCGATGGCGCCGATCGCGCCGGCGATCAGCTGCACTTGCGTATGGCCTTCGCAGGCTGCACGTTCCAGTTGTTCCGCCAAACCGATGGCCGACAGCGCGCCCACCGATGCCACGATGCATGGCAGGCCGCGCTTCAGGGCCGGCAGCACATGCGCCTCGATGGCGGCATGACCCGCGGCCTCGACCACCAGGTCGATGCCGGTCGTGGGCACGCTCGTCACCACCTCGGCGTTCGACCCCAGGCTGGCGAGCGCGGCACGGGCAGCCGCCAGGCCGAACTCAGGCACGACGATGGCCACCACTTCCAGGGTCGCATCGCCCTTCAGCAGTTCGAGCATCGAGGTGCCGATGGCACCGCAGCCGATGAGTGCAACGCGCATCATGGCCGTGCGCTCACTTGCCCGCCACCGCAGCCGTGCCGAGGGCCGGAATCTGCGTGATGGTGTTGGTCGGCGGGCCCGCGAAGGTGGTCTTGAAGCCGCCGATGGAGAGCATGTCGATCTCCAGCAGGAAAGGACCCGGCGTGGCAACCGCCGCAGCCAGTTGGCCCGGCAGGTCGTCGAGGTTCTTCACGCGTGCATGCGGCAGCGCGAGCGACCTGCACAGCAGCTCATAGTCGGGCGTGTGCAGTTCGGCATAGCAGCGGCGCCCGCCGTATTGCGCGTCCTGGATGTTCTTGATGACGCCGTAGCTCTTGTCGTTCATCAGCACGATCACCATGTCCGCCTGCTCCTGCACCATGCAGGCCAGTTCGCCCAGGTTCAGGATGAAGCCGCCGTCGCCGGCCAGGCAGAAGGTCTTGCGGCCCGATTGCGTCTCGGTCGCGCCGATGGCCGCGCCGATGGCCATCGGCATGCCCTGGCCGATGCCGCCGCCCGTGGCATGCACGCCCGCGCTCGGCTCGAACACACGCAACTCGCGGTTGCCCCAGGTGCTGTTCGACACGGTCACGTCACGCACCCAGTTGAAGTTGCGGCCGGCGATGGCCTGGATCTGCTTCACCAGTTCGGCGTACGGGCCGAGTCCGTCGCGCAGCGTTGCAACGGCTTGGACGTGTGCGGCGCGAAGGTCCTTCAGCAGCGCGGGATCGGCCTTGTAGTTCGCGGCTTCGAGGCGGTCGGCCAGGCCGTTCAGGGCCAGCGCGGAATCGCCGCAGACAAAGGCTTCGGTCGAATAGCCGCGGCCTTCGGCAGCGGCATCCGCATCGATGCGGTACAGCGGACGCGGCAGCTTCAGCTCGTACTTCAGCGTCTCGTTGCCGCGCAGGCGCGAGCCGACCACGAGCATTGCGTCGCAGGTCTGGTAGAGCGCCTCGATGGGCTTCTGGATGTTGTAGGCGCCCAGCGATCCGGCGTCGTCCTCGGGCACCGTGCCCCGGCCTTGCGTGGTCGTGACCACGCCGAAGCCCAGCTTCTGCAGGCGCTTGATCGCGGCACCGGCATGGCGTGCACCGCCGCCGACCCACAGCATCGGACGCCGGGCATTCGCGAGGCTCGCGGCCAGCGCATCGAGCCCGGCAGCGGAGGGCACGGCCGCATCGATGGGCAGCGGCGACAGGTCGGCCGGCATCGTCGTGAGGGCCGACTGGATGTCGATCGGGATCTCCACGCTGACCGGGCCGGTCGGGGCGGTCAGCGCGACCTGCACTGCGCGCTTCAAGGTGCCGAGCACCGTCTCCACGCTGCGCACGCGGAAGGCGGCCTTCGACACCGCCTTGAGCATCGTGAGCTGGTCCGGTGCCTCGTGGATGTATGACATGCCCTTGTCGAGATAGGGCGTCTCGATCTGGCCGGTGATGTGCAGCAGCGGCGCGCCGGCGGTCAATGCCTCGACCATGCTGCCGGCGATGTTGCCCGCCGCCGGGCCGGTGCTGGTGATGCACACGCCCAGGCTCGCGGTGGAGCGCGCATAGGCGTCGGCCATGTTGCCCGCGCCGGCCTCGCCCCGCGCCGAGATGAACCGGATCGCGCCGCGCTGCGCGAACGCATCGAGGATCGGCATGTTGTGGATCGAGATCACACCGAACGCAGCCTTGACGCCGCATTGTTCGAGGAAGGCGGCGACGACTGCGCCGACGGTGACATTGGTCTGCATATCAGGACTCCAAAAAAACAAAGTCAAACGCACACGCCAGGGAACCAGCGCACGCCAATCGAGAAACACCGTGGAACCGGCTTTGCCGGGCCACCGGTGTTGCCCCCTCGAGGGGGTACTCGGCGACACGAAGTGCGCCGATACGGGGGTGGGTCAATTCAGGCATGACGGGAATGACCTCCAGAGATATCGAGATGGCTGCCCGTTGTGTAGGAAGACAGCGGCGTTGCAAGGAAAAGAATCGCGCGGGCGGCTTCGATCGGAAGCCCCAGGCGACCCAGCGGAATGTGTTTGTCGTGCGCAAGCTGGTGGCTCCATGCGGCCCAGTCGAGCGACTTGTCCTCGCGCGCATCGAAGCGGCGGCGCCATTGGCCGGACTCGATGAGCCCGATCAGGATGCCGTTGACGCGCACGCCTTGCGGCGCGAATTCGGTGGCCAGCGAGCGCACCAGGTTGAGCAGGCCGGCGCGCGCCGCGGAGGTGGCGACCATGTGCGGCTCCGGCTGGCGTGCGAGCAGCGAGTTGGCGCAGACGATGGCTGCATCGCCCAGCACCGCGGCTTGCGCCGCGAGTTGCGGCAGGAAGGCGCGCGTCGGGTTGATGACAGAGAAGAACTTCAGGTGCAGCTCCTCGGTCCAGGCCTTGTCGTCGGTGTCGGCAAAGGTGGAGACGCGGCCCTGGCCGGCGTTGTTGACGAGGATCGAGGCGGGGCCGAGTTCGGCTTCGCACTGGGCCGCGAAGCTGCGCACCGCATCGCCGTCGAGCACGTCGCAGGTGCGGGCAAACAGCCTGGCCTGCGGCCGCGCTGCGCGCAGGCCGGCCACGGCACTGTCGAGCCGTTCGGCATTGCGCCCGCACAGCGCGACCGCGGCGCCGCAGTCGAGCAGCAACTCGACCGTTGCAAGGCCAATGCCGGACGAGCCGCCCGTCACCACGGCCACGCGGCCGGCGAGCGCATGCGGCGAGAAGAAGCTGGAGGAGATGAGCGGCGAAGTCATGTTGCGAAGGTTCGGAATGAGTTCAGGCACGCTCGCCGCCGCGCAGCGGAACGACCTTGCTGGCGGACGCCGGCGAATAGTTCAGCAAGCCGGAGATGTCGTCGGCGGTGCTGCGCACGCGCTGCACCATCTCGTCGATGCGGCTTTCGTCGATGTGGTCGGAGGTGATCGTTGCGCCCAGTGCCGCGACGATGTGGCCGCTGTGGTCGCGAACGGGTGCGGCCACGCTGGAGATGTTGGCCTCGAAGAAGCCCTCGCCCAGCACATAGCCGCGTTGGCGGTCGCCTTGCACCATGTCGAAGAGTTCGTTCACCGTCTTCGGCGTGTTCGGCGAGAAGACTTCGAGCTTGTCTTCCGGGTACAGCGCGCGCAGTTGCGGCAGCGTCAGGTCTTCCAGCAGGATGCGGCCGAGCACCGTGGCATGCGCGGGCAAGCGCGTGCCGACCGAGACCTGGCTGAGGAAGGGCGAAGGCGGCGCCACCTTCGCCACGTAGACGATGAAGCGGCCGTCGCGCACCACCAGGTTGCAGGGCGTGCGCAGGTCGTCCGACAGGCGTTGCAGCAAGGGCGTGCCGAGTTGCGTGAGTTCCAGCGAGGCCAGGTATTCGAAGCCCAGGCGCAGCACCGCCAGGCCGAGGCGATAGTCGCGCCCGCCATCGGCCTTCTCGACGAAGCCCATGTTCTCCAGCGTCGTGAGAAGGCGGAACACGGTGGAGCGCGGCAGGTCGAAGCGGCGCGAGAGTTCGGGCGCGGAGAGCGTTCGGTTCTCGCGGCTGAATTCGCAGAGCACGCGCAGGCCGCGTTCGAGCGCGGGCACGTTGTAGCGGTCCGAGCCTTCGTCCATTGATTCGTTGGTGGTCATGTCGCTTCCTTCCTGTGGTTGTTGTTCATGCGGCGAGCACGTCGCGCAGCAGCGCGGCGACGGCTTGCGGTTGTTCGACATAGCTGGCGTGGCCGGCGCCGGCGATGAGTTCGAGCGGCACGCCGCATTGGTCGGCGACTTCGGCGCAGGACTGCGGCGTGGTGACGACATCGAGCGCACCGCAGGCCACGCGCACCGGCATCGCGGGCGGCAGGTCGGCCAGCAGGTCGCCGCCGCACAGCAGTTCGACGGCCTGGCTGTAGCCGGAAACGTTGAGGCGCGCCATGTTCCAGCGCACCCACTGGCGGGCCTGTTCGCTGGCGCCGCTGGACAGGAGCCGGGCTGCACTCTGCGCGGCCATGCCGGCGATGCCGACCTGGGCGAGCGTGTCGAGGCGCTGCGTGCGGACCCGCTGGCTTGCGTCAGCCCGCGAAGGTGCGCCGTAGCCGGTGGCCGGGCTGATCAGCACGAGGCCTCGGATGCGCGAGGCCAGTGGTGAACCAGGACGCGCAGCGCAGGCCGCGGTGAGCGCGCCGAGCGAATGGCCGACGAGCACGAAGGACTCCAGGCCGAGCGCATCGACGAGCGCGTGAAGCCGGTCCGCATAGTCGGCCGCCGAGGGCGCCGCTGCGGCGACGGGCGTCGATTCACCGTAGCCCGGTGCATCCCATGCAATCACGCGCGCTGCGCCTTCCAGCAGCAATGCAGTGTCGAGCCACGATGCCGAACCCGATCCGATGCCATGCAGGCAGACGACGGCCGCACCGCTGCCGCATTCGCGCACGGAGACAAGGGTGTCGCCGCGCACCGGCACGTTGCGCACCGGAAAACGCGCATCGAGCCGCGCCAGTTCCGAGGGCGTGAGCGCGGGGGTCTGCATGACAGCGGCGTCGTTCATCGCGGGCCTCTTCAGCGCTTGATCTTCGCGAGCGGGTGGTCGGCCGGATAGGTCGGCGTGACCGGCTTCTGCGCGCCGAGCATCACGCACATCAGCGCGTCTTCGTCACCGATGTTGATCTCTTCGCGGTACACGCCGGGCGGCACCGAGATCAGGTCGCGGTCGGTCATGATGGTCTCGAAGCGCTCGCCGTCCTTCTCGATGACGACTTTGAGCTTGCCGCGGATCAGGAAGAACACTTCCTCCACGTCGGTGTGGATGTGCGGCGGGCCTTCGTGGCCGGCGGGAATCACCATGGTGGAGAAGGTGAAGTTCTCGGCCGGGACGGTGTTGACGTCCTTGGCGACGCCGGTGCCGCCGGTGCCGACGTAGCGCATCTGCGCGCGGCGGAACTTGGGATCGAAGTCAGCCTGGAACTTCAGCGCGTCCCAGTCGTACTTGCGGGTCGAGTAGCGCGCGATGCGGGTGTTCATCCACGCTTCGAGGCTGCTGCCTTCGGGCTGCGCCAGCGTGCTGTCGCTGGCCACTTTCTTCTGTTCGGACATATCGCTCATCGAAAACTCCTTGGTCGAAAATTCAATCAATCAAATCAATTCATCACGAAGCCGCCGTTGACGGCCAGCAACTGGCCGGTCACGAAGCGCGACAGGCCCGAGAGGGAAAACAGCACCGCGCCGCAGACGTCGACGGCCTGCTGCTCGCGCGGGATGGCCCGGCCTTCGAGGTACTTCTGGTGGCGCGCCATCGGCACGTATTCGGTGGCCTCGACCAGCGTGAGGCCGGGTGCCACGGCGTTGACGGTGATCCCGTCGGCGCCCCATTCGCGGGCCAGCGATCGCGTCATCGAGATGACCGCGCCCTTGCTCGATGCATAGGCCAGCAGGTTCGGCGCGCCCCACAGCGCGGTGTCGGAGGCCAGGTTGACGATGGAGCCGCGGCCGGTGGCGGCCAGCGCCGGCTGGCAGGCGCGGCTCATGAGCCAGGTGCCGCGCACGTTGACGTCCATCACGCGGTCCCACATGTCGATCTCGAGTGCGTGCGCATCGCGGCCGCCGGAGTTGGTGATGGCGGCGTTGTTGACCAGGCCGTCCAGGCCGCCGAGCGCCTGCATTGCGGCTGCCGCGCAGGCTTCGATCGATTGCGGGTCGCACAGGTCGACGGCAAGGCCGTGTGCTGTGAAGCCGGCGTCGCGCATCGCCTGCGCTTCGGCTTGCGCAAGGTCCGCGAGGATGTCGGCCAGCACCACGCTGGCACCGGCCTTGGCGATGCACTTGGCAAAAGCGAGGCCCAGGCCGCGGGCGGCGCCCGTCACCAGCACGCGACGCCCGGCCAGCAGGTTGGCGGGCAACTCGTCCAGCAGGGTCTGGAGGCTGTCGAGGTCGGGAACGGCTTTGATGTCGGTCATGGTGTGCTGGTGTTCTGGCGTGGGCGTTGATGCGGGTCGAGGCCGTTCAGTCGGCCTGGATGCCCAGGTCCTTGATGACCTTGCCGAAGCGTTCGAAGTCGGCCGCGTTGGTCTTCGCGAGCGTCTCCGGCGGGCCGCCCAGCGGTGTCGCGCCGAGCGTCTCCATGCGCGACACCACGTCGGGCATCTTCAGGATCTCGTTGAAGTGCGCGTTCAGCGTCTTCACGACATCGGCCGGCATGCCCTTCGGCCCGAACAGGCCGTGCCATGCGCTGACCTGCACGCCCTTGTAGCCAAGCTCCTCGAAGGTCGGGACGTTGGGCGCGAGCGGCGAACGCTTGCTGTCGGCCACGGCCAGCGGCACCATCTTCGCGCCCGGCAGGTAGGGCGCCACCGGGCCCAGCGTGATGTAGGTGAGGGGCACATGGCCGCCCAGCACGTCGTTCACGGCCGGCGCGACGCCGCGGTAGGGCACATGGCGCAGGTCGATGCCGGCCGCCTTGTTCACGAGTTCGCCGAGGATGTGCATCGGCGAGCCGCTGCCCGGGCTCGCATAGGACAGCGATTGGGTCCTGGCTGCGGTCGCCACGTCCTTGAAGGTCTTCATGCCCGCGCCGGAACCGGCGACCAGGAACAGCGGCAGCGTTCCCGTCTCGATGATCGGCGTGAAGCCGTTCAGCACGTCATAGCCGCCCACGCCGTTGGTCTTCAGGACCAGCTGCGCGATCGAGAAGGTGCTGGGCGCCAGCAGCAGCGTGTAGCCGTCCGCGGGCGCCTTGGCCACCCAGGCGCTGCCGATGACGCCGCTGGCGCCGGGGCGGTTGTCGACCACCACGGGCTGGCCGATGCGGCTGGACAGCTTCTCCCCGAACAGCCGCGCCAGCGCATCGGTGTCGCCGCCGGCCGGGTAGGCCACGACCAGCGTGATGGGCTTGGACGGATAACCCTGGGCCAGGGCCGGGGCGGCGGCGCAGGCCGCGACGGCGGACAGTGCGAGCGCGAGGACCTGGCGACGGGATTGCTTCATCATGGTTGGCGACCTGGGCGAAAGGGGTACGAAACTGGGGCCGATTTGCAGAGATCCGGGGCCTTGAGCGGGGGGCGGGATCTCCTTGATCTGCTACTTTGACGTTTCACTAATGAAACCGTGTTTTATTAGTGAACCGATGGAGCGAAGTTTAGGGATTGCATGGCGGGCACGCACACGGGAAAACCCTTTGTTTTCGGCTTCCTTGTAAGCAAAAAAGGTGTAGGACAGCCGGGAAGCCCAAGACGACGGGCAACTGGTGGGGAGGTCGAGACCCCTTCTTTTGCGAACCGTTCAAGCTCGTCTTTTGAGGATGGGATCAAGTCGCCAGAGGCTTCCAGCGTGGACGCGCATGCCGCGACCGGCAACGGCGAGTCGGCCGTCAAGGACCCGATCGACGAGATCGCAACGGCCCGAAAGCAACGCCTGGCCGCGTCGTCGCGAGTCGAGGACAGCGGCGAGCGGCGCGGGGCGCCGGCAAGTGCATCGATGCGAATGCGACCGTCAGGGCGCTTTCATATCAATGCGGTGCTTCCGGTCAGGTCTTGCGCGGCACGACCTGGCCGCTTTCCTGCAGCAGTTGCATGTCGAGGATCTCGATACGCCCATAGCGCAACGCGATGGCGCCGCGCTTCACCAGCACCTGGAGCTCCTTGTTGAGCGTGGGCCTGCTGATCCCCAGCATCATGGCCAGCGTGTCCTGCGAGGCGGTTATCACGCTGCGCTCCTCGATGCTGTCCGTCACGTCGCCGTGGGCCAGCAGGACCAAGCGCCGCACGATCCTTTCCAGCGTGCTTTGCAGCGCAGAGTCGCCCATCAGCCCATACGCCAGGCGCAATCGCGTCGCCACCTGCACGGCGATCGCATGGCTGAAGACGGGACGCTGCATCAGCTGGCCGAACTTGTCCGCGCTGACGGCCAGCACATCGGTATCCCCTACGGCAATCGCCGTGTGCGCGCGCGGCGCGCCTTCAAGCACTGCGACCTCGCCGATCCAGTTGCCGGGCTCGATGATGGTCAGGATCGCCTCGTTGCCGTCGGGGTGAAGGATGCTCAGCTTGATCAGCCCGCTCGCCACGCCGAAGAACGCCCCCGTGGGTGCCATGGCGGTGTCGCCCTGCCGGAACAGGAATTCGCCCGCAGCCAGGTGCCTCGGACTGGCGGCAGCCAGCAGCGCCTCGGCCTCCTCCTCGGGCAGGGCCTTGAACCACGGGTTTTCGTCGAAGACGTTCATGAGGGGTGCGCGTGACAGGGCGCCGGCAGAGTTTGCATCATCGCGCCGAATCGGCGTTCAAGTGTCGCGCGACATGCGCGGCTCGCAGCGCCATGGAAAACTGATACGCACGATCCGCCTCGATCTGCATCTGTTCTTTTGCCGGCAGGCACGCGATATTCAAAGCATGTCAATCCTTCCCCGTTCCGTTCGTGCCGTCCTGTGGAGCTTCATCGGGCTCGGTGGCCGTCGCGCCGATGCCGATGCGCGCACCGAGGACGTCGGCATCCTGAGCCTGGTCTGCATCGCGCTGGTGCTGGTCCTGCTGCTGGTCGGCGGCCTGATCGCGGTTGCCCGGTTCGCCGCGACGGCGTAGCGTGCGCGGAGGGCTCGCACATCGCGATCCCTCCGCGCAGCATCCGGGCGAGACGGGCACAGTTGGTGCTGGTAGATGCCTGCCTGCCGCTACCGCCCACGAAAGACCCCATGCCCGCCAAACCCATCGGCTCCGTCCTGATCGCCAACCGCTCCGAGATCGCCATCCGCGTGATGCGCGCCGCGGCTGAAATGAACATGCGCACTGTCGCGATCTATTCGCGCGAGGACCGGCTGGCGCTGCACCGCTTCAAGGCGGACGAAAGCTACCTGGTGGGCGAAGGCAAGAAGCCGCTGGCCGCCTACCTCGACATCGCCGACATCCTCGGCGTGGCGCGCGCCGCGAAGGTCGACGCGATCCATCCCGGCTACGGTTTCCTGTCGGAGAACCCGGACTTCGCGCAGGCCGTGCTCGATGCCGGCATCGAATGGATCGGGCCGCGCCCGGACGTGATGCGCACCCTCGGCAACAAGGTCGCCGCCCGCAACGCCGCCGTGGCCGCCGGCGTGCCGGTGATGCCGGCCACCTTGCCGCTACCGCTCGACCTGGCGGAATGCAAGCGCATGGCCGCCGAGGTCGGCTATCCCGTGATGCTGAAGGCCAGCTGGGGCGGCGGCGGTCGCGGCATGCGGGCGATCCAGGGCGAGGGCGAGCTCGAAGGCGCGCTGGCGGCGGCCCGTCGCGAGGCGCTGGCCGCGTTCGGCAACGACGAGGTCTATTTCGAGAAGCTGGTGCAGCGGGCTCGCCACGTCGAGGTGCAGATCCTCGGCGACACGCATCGCAACGTGGTGCACCTTTTCGAGCGCGACTGCACCGTTCAGCGGCGCAACCAGAAGGTGGTCGAGCGGGCGCCCGCGCCCTACCTGGACGAGACGACGCGCCAGGGCCTGTGCGACAGCGCGCTCAAGCTGATGCGCGCGGTCGACTACACGCACGCCGGCACCGTCGAGTTCCTGATGGACGCCGACACCGGCAAGTTCTATTTCATCGAGGTGAATCCGCGCATCCAGGTCGAGCACACGGTGACCGAGCTCATCACCGGCATCGACATCGTGAAGGCGCAGATCCGCATCAGCCAGGGCGGCCGCATCGGCCTGCGCGAGGACGAGACCGCCGCCGACGGCAGCGTGACGGCGCGCGCCACCGGCGTGCCGCCGCAGGCGGAGATCAGGCTCAACGGCCATGCGCTGCAATGCCGCATCACCACCGAGGACCCGGAGAACGGCTTCCTGCCCGACTACGGCCGCCTGAGCGCCTACCGCAGCGCGGCCGGCTTCGGCATCCGGCTCGACGCCGGCACGGCGTACGGCGGCGCGGTCATCACGCCGTACTACGACTCGCTGCTGGTGAAGGTCACGGCCTGGGCGCCCACGGCGAGGGAGACCATCCAGCGCATGGACCGCGCGCTGCGCGAGTTCCGCATCCGCGGCGTCGCGTCGAACCTGCAGTTCCTCGAGAACGTCATCAACCATCCGGACTTTGCCGCCGGCACGGTGACCACGCGCTTCATCGACACCACGCCCGAGTTGCTCGAGTTCACCAAGCGCCGCGACCGCGCCAGCAAGCTGCTCGGCTTCATCGCCGACGTGACGGTCAACGGCCATCCGGAGATGAAGGGGCGCAAGCTGCCCGACCTGCCGTTCATCAAGCCGATCCTGCCGAAGGTCGACCTCGCGACGCCGATTCCGCCCGGCTCGCGCGACCGACTGAAAGCACTCGGCGCCAAGGGCTTCGCGCAATGGATGCTGGACAGCAAGCCGGTGTTGATGACCGACACGACGCTGCGCGACGCCCACCAGTCGCTGTTCGCCACGCGCATGCGCACCGCCGACATGCTGCCGATCGCGCCCTTCTATGCGCGCGAGTTGCCGCAGTTGCTGTCGCTCGAATGCTGGGGCGGCGCGACCTTCGACGTGGCGATGCGCTTCTTGAAGGAAGACCCGTGGCAGCGCCTCGCGCAGCTGCGCGAGGCTGTTCCCAACATCCTGTTCCAGATGCTGTTGCGCGGCGCCAATGGCGTCGGCTACACGAGCTACGCCGACAACGTCGTGCGCTTCTTCGTCAAGCAGGCGGCCAGTTCCGGCGTCGACCTGTTCCGCGTGTTCGATGCGCTCAACTGGGTCGAGAACATGCGTGTGTCCATCGATGCGGTGCTCGAATCCGGCGCGCTGTGCGAGGGCGCGATCTGCTACAGCGGCGACCTGTTCGACCCCTCGCGGCCCAAGTACAGCCTGGCCTACTACACCGGCATCGCACGCGAGCTGCAGAAGGCCGGCGTCCACATCCTGGCCATCAAGGACATGGCGGGCATCTGCCGGCCGCGCGCGGTCGCGGCGCTGGTCAAGGCGCTCAAGGAAGAGACCGGGCTGCCGGTGCACTTCCACACGCACGACACCAGCGGCATCGCGTCGGCCTCGGTGCTGGCCGCGGTGGAGGCCGGCTGCGACGCGGTCGATGGCGCGCTCGACGCGATGAGCGGCCTCACCTCGCAACCCAACCTGTCGAGCATGGCCGCCGCGCTGGCGCACAGCGATCGCGACCCGGGCCTGTCGCAGCACGCGCTGCATGCGGCATCGAGCTACTTCGAAGGCGTGCGGCGCTTCTACGCACCCTTCGAAAGCGACATCCGCGCCGGCACCGCCGACGTGTATCGCCACGAGATGCCCGGCGGCCAGTACACCAACCTGCGCGAGCAGGCGCGCTCGCTGGGCCTCGAGCATCGCTGGACCGAGGTGTCGCAGGCGTACGCCGACGTGAACCGGCTGTTCGGCGACATCGTGAAGGTCACGCCCACCTCCAAGGTGGTCGGCGACATGGCGCTGATGATGGTCGCCAATGACCTCACGCCGGCCGACGTCGAGAGCCCGACGCACGAGATCTCCTTTCCCGAATCGGTGGTGTCGCTGTTCAAGGGCGAGCTCGGCTTTCCGCCCGACGGCTTTCCACCCGCACTGTCGCGCAAGGTGCTGAAGCTGGCCGAAGGCGTGGCGCCGCCCGTGGCCTACCGCCCCGGCGACGAGTTGCCGCCGGTCGACCTGGAAGCCGCACGCGCGCAGGCGGAGGCCGACGCCGGCATGCCGCTCGACGATTGCCAGCTCGCCAGTGCGCTGATGTACCCGAAGGTGGCGCGGGACTTCCACCAGCACCTGCAGTTGCACAGCGACACCTCGGTGCTGCCGACGCCGACCTTCTTCTACGGCCTGCGGCTGCAGGACGAAGTGGCGCTGGAGATCGATCCCGGCAAGACCTTGCTGGTGAGCCTGCAGGGCATGCACGACGACGAGGCCGCCGGCGCGGTCAAGGTCCAGTTCGAACTCAACGGACAGTCCCGCACCGTGCAGGTGGCCAAGGCCGGTGCCGCCAACGCGGCGCTCAAGCGCGAGGTGGCGGCGCCGGGCAATCCGCGCCATGTCGGCGCGCCGATGCCGGGGGCCATCGTCACCGTGCCGGTGCAGGCCGGGCAGGCGATCCAGGCCGGCGCCACGCTGGTCTCGCTGGAGGCGATGAAGATGGAAACGCACATCGTGGCAGAGCGTGATGGCGTGATCGAGCGGGTGCTGGTGAAGCCGGGGGACCGGGTGCAGGCGAAGGACCTGCTCCTGGAATGGAAGGCCTGAGTCGTCGGTTCGCGCCGGGATTCAGCCGCCTAAATCCACCCGATTGTTAAAAAGCGAACAGTCTTGCCGGGCGCAAATAGTCATCATCGGTACTTTCTATAACAGCCAAGCCCAATGTCTTCCCCCTCCGCAGCCAGATTGGCGCCGGGGAACGGATCGACCAGGGCCTGCAAACCGACATGACCTCACGCCCCTGGCTCGACTCCTACGGGACGATCCCGACCGAGATCGATCCCGACATCCATCCTTCGATCACCGCGCTGGCCGAGGCCGCGATGACGCGGTACGGCGGCAAGACCGCGTTCGTCAGTTCCGGCCAGAGACACAGCTATACCGAGATCGACGCGATCTCGCGCAACTTCTGCGCCTACCTGCAAAGCATGGGCGTGCGCAAGGGCGACCGCGTGGGCGTGATGTTGCCCAACGTCGTGGCCTTTCCCGTGGCCATGCTGGGGATCATGCGCGCCGGGGCGGTGCAGGTGAACATCAATCCGCTTTGCACGGCAAGCGAACTCCAGCACCAGCTCAATGACTCGGGCAGCAAGTGCATCGTGGTGTTCGGCGATGCGCTGGCCACGCTGGCCGAAGTCGTCGCCACCACGCGGGTGCGCCATGTGATCGTGGCCGGCCGGCCGTCCACGGGTGACGCGCTGGGCTGGGACGCCCGCGTGCCCGATGGCATCGAAGGCGCCGTCGGCCTGCCCGCCGCGCTGCGCATCGGCTCGCTGCTGCCGAGGCATCCGGTGCAACTGGGCGGCGACGACCTGCTGTTCCTGCAATATGCCGGCGGCACCACCGGCGAGTCGAAGGGCGCCGCCCTCACGCACCGCAACCTGGTCGCCAACACCGAGCAGCTCAAGGCCTTCCTGCCGCAAGCCACGCGCGAATGCGAGGAAGTCGTGGTGACCGCGCTTCCGCTGTCCCACATCTTCGGCCTCATGGTGAGCCTGCTCACCAACTTCTCGATCGGCGCGGAGAACTGGCTGGTGCGCAATCCGCACGACATGAATGCCCTGGTCGACACGCTGAAGCTTGCGCGGCCGACCGTCTTCGTGGGTGGCAACACGCTCTATGCCGGGCTGACGCAACATCCCGGCCTGGCCGAGGTCGACTGGTCGCGGCTGCGCCTGTCCGGCGCCGGCGGCGCGCCGGTCGACGCCGCGATGTCGGCGCGTTGGCAGGCGATCACCGGCTCTTTCATCCGCGAAGGCTATGGCATGGCGGAAACCTCGCCGGTGCTGTCGATCAACCCGCCCTCGATCGAGGCGTTCAGCGGCCACACGGGGCTGCCCCTGCCTTCCACCGACATCAAGCTGCTCGACGACGACGGCCAGGAAGTGCCCTTCGGCGAACCGGGCGAAGTCTCCGCGAAAGGCCCGCAGGTGATGCGCGGCTATTGGCAGCAGCCCGAGGCCAACGCCGCTGCGTTCACCGAAGACGGCTACTTCCGCACCGGCGACATCGGCCGGTTCGACAAGCACGGCTTTCTCCAGGTCGTGGGCCGCAAGGAGGACGTGGGCCGCCCGCAACCGCGTTGCGCCGCCTTGGCACCGGCCTGACAGGGCGCCTGCCTTCGCCCGGGAAGGCGCCCCACGAGTCCCTTCGGGGGGCCCGTCCAGGGCGTCGCTAACTCACCGGTCCGCGCCGGTCGATCTTGCGGCTGAGCACGATCGAGGTCTGCGTCTGCTTGACGCCTTCAATCTGGCCGAGCAGGTCGAGCAGCGCATCCAGTTGCTCGGGCGTGCCGCAGCGCAGCAGCACCATGTAGTCGAACTGGCCGCTGACCGCCCAGACCTCTTCCACCTCGGGCAGGCGTTCAAGCGCCCGCATCACCGCCGACGCGCCCTTCGCATTGACGCTCAAGCCGCAGAAGGCGCGCACTGCCGCCTGCTCCAGCCGCTGGCCCAGCCGCACGCCGAAGCCCGCGACGATGCCTTCGCGCTCCAGCCGCGCGATGCGCGCCACCACCGTGGTCCGCGCGACCTTGAGCTTGCGCGCCAGGTTGGCGGCCGGCTCGCGCGCATTGGCCTGGAGCAGCGCCAGCAGGTGATGGTCGAGGTCGTCGAGTCGTGAATCCATGGGTCGGCCCTGAAGCATTGGCGCCCGATTGTGGCGTCGCCAGCATCGCGAACGGGTGAACCGGAATCGACATGACCAAGCCGCTCGTCGAATCGACGAAGCAGGCCGCGCTTTCGACGTTTTACGCTCTGGCATCTGCCAGCACCCGCTTCCAGAATTCCTCCATCGGGCACGGTGCCTGAAGGAGAACGACATGACCAGGAAGCTGCACGACATCCACAAGGTCCTGGTGCTCGGCGCGGGCAAGGTCGGCGGCACGGTGGCCGACATGATCGCGCAGCACCATCGGCTGCCGGTGACGCTCGCCGATGTGAAGCCCGGCGCGGGCCAGGACAACGATGCGCTGGTGCGCCGCATCGCGCTGGACGTGGAGAGCGTCGAGGCGCTGCACGCGGCGCTGTCGGCGCACCAGGCCGTGATCAACTGCCTGCCCTTCTACCTCGCGCAACGCGTGGCGACGGCCGCGGCGCAGTGCGGCGTGCATTACTTCGACCTGACCGAGGACGTCATGGCGACCCGGGCCATCCGCGAGCTCTCGCGCGATGCCACCGCCTTGCTGATGCCGCAATGCGGACTGGCGCCCGGCGTGATCGGCATGCTCGGCGGCGAACTCGCGCGCCACTTCGACGCGCTCTACGACCTGCGGCTGCGCGTGGGCGCGCTCACCCGCAACGCCACCAACAGCCTGCGCTACAACTTCACCTGGAGCATCGACGGCGTCATCAACGAGTACTGCAACCCGTGCGATGCCATCGTCAACGGCCAGCGCGTCTCGGTGCAAGCGATGGAAGGCCACGAGACCTTCACGCTCGACGCGGAAGCCTTCGAGGCCTTCAACACCTCGGGCGGGCTCGGCACCCTGTGCGAGACGCTCCAGGGCAAGGTGCGCAATCTCGACTACAAGACCATCCGCTACCCCGGCCACCGCGACGCGATGGACTTCCTGCTGCACGACCTGCGCCTGATCGAGCGGCGCGACCTGCTGCGGCAGGTGCTGGAGCATGCGGTGCCGCACAGCCGCGAGGACGTGGTGATCCTGTTCGCATCGGCATCGGGCCTGCGCGACGGCCGCTTCGAGCAGGAGACGCGCGTGTGCCGCGTGTTCGGCTCGCCACTGCGCGGCAAGGAGCGCACGGCCATCGAGCTGACGACCGCGGCGGGCGTGGTGGGCGTGTTCGAATTGCTGCTGCAGGGCAAGCTTCCGGCGCAGGGCTTCGTGGGGCAGGAGCAGGTGCCGCTCGCGCAGTTTCTCGCGACCAAGGTCGGGCACTATTACGAGGGGTTGGGCGGCAAGGGCATGGGCGCATCCCCACGGAGCCCGCGGGCCCGGGCCGAACCCGTGCACGCCTGAACGCATCCATCGAGGAAAAGCAAATGAGTGAACTGTTGTCCGTATTGCAGCGCTGCGGCATTGCGCCCGGCGATATCCAGGGAGGCACGCTGGCCGTGCGCTCGCCAGTCGACGGGGCCGAATTGGCCCGACTGCGCGAGACCTCGCCAGACGAGGTGGAGGCCATCATCGCCAGGTCGAAGGCCGCCTTCCTGCAGTGGCGCCTGGTGCCCGCGCCGGTGCGTGGCGAGCTGGTGCGCCTGTGGGGCGAGGAACTGCGCCAGGCCAGGCGGGACATCGGCTGGGTCGTGTCCATCGAGGTCGGCAAGATCATCGAGGAGGGCCTCGGCGAGGTGCAGGAAGGCGTGGATATCTGCGAGTTCGCGCTGGGGCTGTCGCGACAGTTGCATGGCAGGACCATCGTGTCCGAACGGCCGGGCCACCGCATCATGGAGCAGTACCACCCGCTCGGCCCGGTGGCGATCATCACCGCGTTCAACTTCCCGAGCGCCGTGTTCGCGTGGAATGCCGCGCTGGCGCTGGTGTGCGGCGATCCGGTGATCTTCAAGCCGTCGGAGAAGGCAGGACTGTCGGGCCTGGCGACGTTCAAGGCGCTGGAGCGCGCCATCGCGCGTTTCGGCGACCGGGCGCCGCCCGGGCTGGCGCAGATCGTGATCGGCGGAGCGCCGCTGGCGGAAATGCTCGTGGACAGCCCGGCGATTCCGCTCGTCTCGGCGACCGGCTCCACGCGAATGGGCCGCATCGTCGGGCCGAAGGTGGCGAGCCGCTTCGGCCGGCGCATCCTGGAACTGGGCGGCAACAACGCGATGGTCGTCACGCCCGCGGCGGATCTCGACATGGCGCTGCGAGCGATTCTCTTCAGCGCGGTGGGCACCTGCGGCCAGCGCTGCACCTCGTTGCGGCGGCTGATCGTGCATCGCTCGGTGAAGGATGCGTTGCTGGAGAAGTTGTTGAACGTCTACGCGGCGCTGCGCATCGGCAATCCGCTGGCGGCCGGCACGCTGGTCGGGCCGCTGATCGACGCGCGGGCCTTCGACGCCTTGCAGGACGCGATGGCCGCTGCGAAGGCGCAAGGCGGCAAGGTGCTCGCGGGCGGCGAGCGCGTGCTGGCGGAGGAATTCCCGAACGGCTGGTACGTGCGCCCCGCCATCGTCGATATGCCCGCGCAGACCCCGATCGTGCGCCACGAGACCTTCGGCCCACTGCTCTACGTGCTCGCGTATGACGACTTCGACGAGGCCATCGCAATCCACAACGACGTGCCGCAGGGTCTCTCGTCCTGCATCTTCTCGAACGACATGCGCGAGGTCGAGACCTTCATCTCCGCAGCCGGCTCCGACTGCGGCATGGCCAACGTGAACATCGGGCCGAGCGGCGCGGAAATCGGCGGCGCATTCGGCGGCGAGAAGGAGACCGGCGGCGACCGCGAGAGCGGCTCCGATGCGTGGAAGCAGTACATGCGCCGCACGACCAACACCATCAATTTCTCCAGGGAGCTGCCACTGGCGCAGGGCATTTCGTTTTCCGCATGAAAAACACAGTTGCCATCCTTGGCGCCGGCATCGTGGGCGTGTCCTGCGCGCTCGAATTGCAGCGGCGCGGCTTCGATGTCACGTTGCTCGACCGCAGCGCGCCGGGCCGCGAGACCTCCCACGGCAACGCCGGCGTGCTCGCGAGCAGTTCGCTCGTGCCCTTCAACAACCCGGGGCTCTGGGCTTCCTTGCCCAAGCTGCTGAAGAACACCTCGGCCAGCTTCCGCTATGACCCGCTGTTCATGGCGCGGAACCTGCCCTGGGCGCTGGGCTTTCTGTCGCGGGCGCGGGCGAGTGTCTTCGAGGAAACCGCGACGGCGCTCGACGCCCTGATCCGGCTCTCGGGCGACGCGCATCGGCGGCTGCTGGTGGAGGCCGGTGTCGCACATCGTTTGCGAGACACCGGATGGATGTTCCTCTATCGCACCGAGGAAGCGTTTGCCGCCGGCCGCCGGTCACGCGAGACCTACGACAGGTTCGGCGTTGCCACGCAGGCGCTCGATGCGCGCGAACTGTCGGAACTCGAGCCGCACCTGAAGCCGATTTTTCCGCGCGCGTTGTGGATCAAGGATGCGGCGTCGGTGGACAGCCCGGGCCGGGTGGTCGAGGCTTATGCCCAACTGTTCCGCGCACGCGGCGGCCGCATCCGCCAGGCCCTTGTCGAACGGATCGAACGGTCGCAAGCCGAGGCGTGGCGCGTTGCCGAGGAAGACGGCACGGTGCATGAGGTCGCGCGCGTGGTGCTTGCACTCGGGCCGTGGACCCGCGAGTTCGCGAAGAAGACACTCGGCCTGAGCGTGCCGATGGCCTTCGAGCGCGGCTATCACATGCACTATGACGCCGCGGGCGGCGCATCCCTGCGGCGGCCGATCTACGACACCGGCGGCGGCTATGTGCTGTCGCCGATGGCGCAGGGGCTGCGTCTTACCACTGGCGTGCAACTGGCGGCACGCGATGCGCCCCGCAACTTCGTGCAACTCGATCTGGCCGAGCGCGCGGCAAGGGAGGCGTTTCCGCTCGATCAGCGGCTCGAAGCGGATCCCTGGATGGGCAGCAGGCCGACGTTGCCCGACAGCCGGCCGATCATCGGCGAATGCCCGGGGCATGCAGGCCTGTGGCTCGCGTTCGGGCACCAGCACATCGGCTTCAGCACCGGGCCGGGCACGGCGGCGCTGCTGGGCGCCATGATGGCGGGCGAGGCCTGCGCCTTCGATCCGGCGCCATTTCGCGCCTCGCGCTTCTTGTGAACTTTGGTTCTCGCGCGCCGGCCCGAAGCGCCTATTGGCTTCAAAAAGTCGGGATTGTGCGCATCAATCGGGGGCCGGACGCGCCTTCGGCCGGTACAAAATCGGGCCCGCGACCCTGACACCCAAGCGAGCCGGAACCCGTCCACCGAGCCACCCATGACGATCGTCTACGAGTCAGCCCGAGATACGCGCCACTACCAGGAGCGCTTCCAGCTCACCTGCCTGGCGCCCGAGCCGCTGGTGCGGCCCGGCGAGCGCGGCCTGTTCGTGCGCCGTCCGCGCGGCGACCGGGGCGGCGCCTCACCGGATTCGCGCTACGAAGCGGCGCTGGGCCGCTGGGGACTCATCCCGTTGTTCTCCAGCACGGCGGACTATCCCGCCACCTTCGAGGCGGCCGCCGAGTCGGCGGCCGGCGAGCGCGACTTCCTGCAGCCCTGGAAGCGCGGCCACCGCTGCATCGTGCTGGCCGACGCGCTGTATCGGCGCGGCGAGCAGGACCAGCGCATCGTGCGCGTGACGCGCGCCGACGGCGAGCCGCTCGCGCTGGCCGGGCTCTGGAATGGCTGGCGCGCGCCAGACGGCCAATGCGTGGAGAGCTTCGCGCTGCTCACGTTGCCCTCGGAGGAGCATGCCGGCGGACGCCGCGCAGTGTTCCTGCGCGAGGGTTGGCTCGATGACTGGCTGCACTGCCCGGTGGAAGAAGCGGCCGCCTGCCTGCGGCCCTACGACCTCGGCAAGCTGCTGCGCACGCCCGTCGAAAGCTACCCCGTGCGCCAGGCCTCGTAGCCCCTCCGGCCGCCCTCCCCGGGCCGCTTCATGCCGGGGAATTCCCTCGAACGAAAATGACGCGTTCAAGAAACCCGACACCATGACCGACGAAACAACCCAAGCACCCCGGCCGCCGCTGCCCGACCATCTCTCCATCGACACGCGCAGTCCGCACCATGTGCCTGCCGTGTTCGAGCACGACATCGGCGTGCGCTTCAACGACAAGGACCGGCTCGACGTGGAGGAATACTGCGTCAGCGAAGGGTGGATCAAGGTCCCCGCCGGCCGCGCGCTCGACCGCAAGGGCAAGCCGCTGCTGATCAAGTTGAAGGGGCGGGTGGAGGTTTATTACAAGTAGCAAGCGGGCACCTGCACACAGGAACCGCAGACTGCCCGAGCCCTCATTTCGATGAAGCCAGCGCCACCGCGTCGGCGCCCGCCGCGTACCGCAGCTGACCGGACTCATCGTTCGCGGCGCGCCATACCGCTTCAGCTACATCGCCTTCCATCGTCACCGCAGCCGGCTGCGCGAACGCGGCAAAGACCTGCTGTGCGAAGGGCGCATAGGCTTCTGGAATCAAGCCCTCCATGCGCGCGCCGCCGTTGCTCGCGAAGCGCGTTGTCGGCGCATAGCCCGGCTCCACCAGTTTCACGCGGACGCCGAACGCTTCAAGCTCGAAAGCCAGCGACGCGGTGAAGCCTTCGACGGCCGTCTTGCTCGCGGTGTAGACGGCGACCAAAGGCATCGGCGCCAGCGTCGCGCTGGAGGTCACGTTCACCACCACCCCCGAGCGGCGCGCACGGAACTGCGGCAGCACCGCCTGCGTCATCGCCATCGTGCCGAAGGTGTTGGTGTCGAACAGCTCGCGCGTCGTCGCCATCGGCGTGGCCTCGAAGGCGCCGAGCAGGCCGATACCCGCGTTATTGACCAGCACGTCGATGGGGCCGGCTGCTTCGATCGCGTCGGCGAGGCTTTCGGGCTTCGTCACGTCGAGGGCCAGCACGCGGAGCCTGCTGGATCGGGGCAGGATGTCTTCGTTGGGTGTTCGCATGGTGGCGACGACGTTCCAGCCCTGCGCGTGGAAGTGGCGCGCGATCTCCAGGCCATAGCCCGACGAGCACCCGGTGATGAGTGCGGTTTTCATGGTGATTTGCTTGGTGGTTGTGTTCATGGCCTCAACGATATCGGGCGTGCGTTGGACTATCTACAATGCAAAGTCCAGATTTCATTTGCAATCGTCCAACTGATGAACGACCCGCTGTCCGAAGTCATTGCGCTTCTCCAGCCCCGTGCCGTGTTCTCCAAGCGCATCAGCGGCGCCGGTCGCTGGGGCGTGCGCTACTCCGACTTCGGCCAGCCCAGCTTCTGTGCGGTGCTTTCGGGTAGTTGCAGGCTCGCGGTCGATGGCGAGGAAGCAGTCGCGCTCGCAGCGGGCGACTTCGTGTTGCTGCCGGCGACGCCGGGCTTCGTGCTGTCGGGCTTCGAGCCGGTGACGCCGGTGCATATCGATCCGAAAGCGACGGCTGCATCCACCGGCGAGGTGCGCCACGGCACGCGGGGCGGGCAACCCGACGCGCGTCTGCTCGGCGGCTACTTCGTCTTCGATTCACCCGACGCGGCCTTGCTCGTGTCGCTGCTGCCGACGCTGGTGCATGTGCGCGGCGTCGAGCGGCTGTCGGTGCTGGTGCGGCTGGTCGGCGAGGAATCCAGCGAACGCCGGTCCGGCCGCGAACTGGTGCTCACGCGGCTCGTGGAACTGCTGCTCATCGAGGCGCTGCGCTCCAGCTCGGGCGAAGACGCGCCGCCCGGCTTGCTGCGCGGCCTGGCCGATGCGCGGCTGGCGCAGGCGATGCGGCAGATGCACGGCGATCCTGGGCGTCCCTGGACCATGGCCCAGCTTGCGAAGAAGGCCGCGCTGTCACGCTCGGCGTTCTTCGATCGATTCACGCGCGCCGTGGGCTTGCCGCCGATGGAGTACCTGCTGGCCTGGCGCATGGCCATCGCGAAGGATCTTCTGCGGCGCAACGACGTCGGGATCGCGGAGGTTGCGGAGCGTGTGGGGTATGGGTCGGCGAGCACCTTCAGTACCGCGTTCAGCCGGCATGTGGGATTGCCGCCGGGGCGTTACGCGCGCGGGGGGTGATGTGCCGCGTGTGGCGATGCGATCGCCAATGGCCTGGCGACTGCTGCACTGCGATCCCGGCTGAGTGCCGAAGTCGGCTGTTGGTGCCGGAACGTTATGAATGTTGAACAGGCCGCTGTTTCAAAGCTGGAACGCCGTGACGACATGTACGTCAGCACTCCCCGCGATTACGTCATGGCGCTGGGTGGTGAGTTGAAGCTGGTGGCCTCGTTCCCGGATGGCGACATTCAGGTCCACCCGTTTGTACTGGCGCACTGACAGATCAGCAACACGCAGCGGTTTCCGTGAGCCTGCACCTCGCGGACCTCGCCGCTCTGCAGCCGGTTCACCGAACCGACGCGGCTTGCATCAGTAAGGCGCAGCGCTTATGCAGTGCCCCTGCAACGCGGATATTCCGAACACCCCCAGAAGTCCTTCCCGGCGTTGGCGCCCTTCTTCGCGGTCCGGCGGAGCATCGGCTGCCTGCACTTCGGGCACGCGGGTGCGTGCATCGCGGGGGCTTGCGTTTCGACGGCTGGAATCGGTGCGTATGTCGATGCGGCCGGACTTGGCCTGACCTGCGGTGTCGCCGCTGGCGCCGCGGCAGGTTGCCTGGATACCTTGGCTTGACGCAGCATTTCCTGCAGCCTGGGTCCGTCGATCAAACGGATATTGCGCCCCATGGCGAATTCCTGCGCTTCGGCCGTGAACCGCCCGGAGGTCACGACGAATCCGCCGGCCGCCCCGCTCGCGGCCATCACGCCGTAGAGCTCGCGCACGACAGGCACCGACACCTTGAACGCACGCCATTGCTTGCATTGCACGAGGTACTTCTCGCCACCCTTGCGCAACACCAGGTCGACGCCGCCATCGGGTCCGGGACCGTCGTTCTCCAGCACGCCGTATCCCTGCAAGCGAAAGCCTTCCCCGACGAGCTTCTCGAAGTCGCGCCAGGTCATGCCATCCAGGCTGTCTGCTGCCTCTGACCGCGTGACGTTGTCGACAAGCTTGCGGCGGGTATGGCGGCGCCACGCGGAAACCGCGGCGCCAATCACGCAGAGGGCGGGGACCAGGTGCTGAAAAATGCGTGCGAGCATGGGCCAGACCGAGCCAACCACGACACCGGCCAGGTCGCCGGGCTTTGCCACCGCAAACGAAGGTGGCGTCGCCGCGCTGTGCAGCAGTACGAAGCTGGCCAGAGCAAGCGCCAGCCCCACGTACCAGGGCAGGAGTGAGACGAGGTCGATGAAGTCTTCGGCAGGGCTGGATTTCTTGCGGCGCGGCATGCAAAAACGAGGTTGAAATTGTTACGCAACTGTAACCGGACGACCCGATCGCGCCGCGTTCCGGACGGACCTCAGGAGACGGGGACCCTGAACCAGTCCGCCACGCTAGCCAGGGAGTCGCCGACGGATCGCTCGATGAATCAAGGCGCCGCACCCCTCAACGCCCCCACCTGCTCTGCATACCCGTTCTCGATGCGCAGCAGTCGCGCCTGCCTGGCCGCCTCGTTGACCCACTGCGCCGTGAGCGCGTTCTGCAGGGCCAGCTGATAGGCCAGCCTTGCTGCGGGCAGCAATGACGTGTTGTCGGCCGCCACGAAGCCGGCCAGGTCGTGCAGCGACTTCAACGTGGCGCGCTCGCCGTCGCCCGCCGGGCCCTTGGCCTTGCCATAGCTGACGAGGAAGGCCTGCACCTTGCGCTGGAACTCCGGCGGATAGGCGCGCCGCACCACGATCTGCGCATGCGGGATCAGGTCGGACTGCCACACTGCATGCAGGCGCTGCGCCTCGGCCGGGAACTGCTGGGTGAAGCGCTCGAAGTCAGCGGTGTTGTTGGTCGCGACGTCGGCGTCGCCGTTGGCCACTGCGAGCGCCGTGGCCTGGTGCGTGCCGACCACCTCGCTGCGAAAGCGCGTCTCCATCGCAATGTGGTTGGGCAGGAACAACTGCAGTTGGGGCACGATGAAGCCCGACACCGACCGGCTCTCGCCGCGCGCCAGGCGCCAGCGGCCGGGGTCGTCGAGGACCTCCTTCAGGCTCGTCGGCGCGCTGTCCTTGCGCGTGAGCAGCGTTGCGCGGTAGCCCGGCAGGCCGTCGTGGCGCGTCACTTGCGCGACGACCGTCATGCGCCGCTGCGTGACGGTGTCCAGCGCCATCTTGCCGGACAGGAAGGCCATGTCGACTTCGTCGCGCTCGATGGCGCGCTCGAG
The DNA here is from genome assembly GCF_018449755.1 of Variovorax sp. dw_954. NCBI lineage: Bacteria > Pseudomonadati > Pseudomonadota > Betaproteobacteria > Burkholderiales > Comamonadaceae > Variovorax > Variovorax sp. dw_954. The sequence goes on from NZ_JAAVVD010000022.1 coordinate 135,090, forward strand.
CGCTTCGTACGACGTGACGGAGAGCACCGCCACCGGCCTTCCAAGCGCACGACTCAGGTCGGCCAGCAGCGGTTCCCAGTCGTTGCGCGACTCGAAGGCGCCGCCGAGGGGCAGAATGCCGAAGCGCACCGGCGCCGTGGGGCTGGCCGCGACTTGTCCGGTCGCGGGCCGCGCCATCATGAGCAGCCCGACGAGCCAGACGGCCATTGCAAAGGCAGCGACCAGCTTCAGCCAATCGACCCGACGCTGCGCGACCGCGGGGCCATTGGAGCGAACGAATGAAAGCTGCATCTATCTTCGGGTCGGGTCCGGTAGTCAAATGAGAAGCGCCGGGTCCACAATTAAATACCAACTTGTGACGATTTTGACTACTTGACACTGCAATGCTGTGACACCCGACGCTACGGCCCCCTCTCCCCCGCCGGCCTTCCCTGCCCGTGCGCTGCGGACGCTCACCCACTTCTCGCTGGCGCAGCAGCTGGTGCTGCTCGCCCTGCTGCCGGCCATCGTGGCCACGCTGGGCGCCATCGCGGTGCTGACCCGGCAGCACCTGGGCAGTGTCACCAACCTGATGCGGGCCAACGGCCAGACGGTGGCCCTGCAAGTGGCGGCCATGGCGCAGACACCGCTGGCGCGCATGGACCGGCGCGCGCTGCTGCGCGCAGCGCAGTCGGGCAGCGCACAGCCACAGGTGCAGCGCGTGCAGATCTGGACCCATGACGGCGAGATCGTGGCCGACGCCGAGAGCCTCGAGTCCGGCAAGGCGGAAGGGCTGCAAGTGGTGGCCGCGGTGGTCAGCGACGAGGGCAGTCCCATCGGCAAGGTGATGGTGGAGATCAGCCTCGACGCAGTGCAGAAGGCCAAGAACAACGTCTGGCTCAACGTGTTCGGGGTGCTGGCGGCCAGCCTGATCGGCGTGGGGCTGGCAGCCTGGTGGGCAGCGCGGCGCATCAGTGCGCCGATCCGCGAGCTGGGCGAGGCGGTGGACCGCCTGGGCGCCGGGAAGGATGCCAGCGTGCAGATCACCGGCACTACCGAGGTGCGTCGCCTGCAGCACGGCTTCAACCAGGCCGCGCGCGCCCTCGGCGAAAGCCAGCGGCTTCTGCAAAGCCGCATCGCCCAGGCCACGGCCGAGCTGGAAAGCAAGAACCAGCAGCTCGAGGTCGCGAGCCAGGCCAAGACCCGGCTGCTGGCTGCCGCGAGCCATGACCTGCGCCAGCCCCTGCATGCGCTGACGCTGTTCTCCGACGGGCTCTCCAACGGCGAGACCGACCCGCTCAAGCTGCAGCGCATCGGCCACATCCGCGAGTGCGTCGATTCGCTGGACCGGCTGTTCTCTGAACTGCTGAACCTGTCGCAGCTCGACGCCGGGGTGCTGCAGCCGCAATGGATCGACTTCCCGCTGGACCGCCTGTTCGACGAGATCAGCCGCAACTTCCGCGCCGTGGCCGAGCAGCAGAACCTGCGCCTGGTGGTGCGCAAGACCGACCTGTGGGTGCGCTGCGACTACGTGATGCTGTCGCGCATCCTGAACAACCTGGTGTCGAACTCGCTGCGCCACACCAACGAAGGCGGCGTGCTGATCGGCGCGCGGCGGCGCGGCAAGGGCGTGCGCATCGACGTGTACGACACAGGCATCGGCATTGCGGTGCAGCACCAGAAGCGGGTGTTCGAGGAGTTCTTCCAGATCGGTCCGGCACGCAGCACCGGTGCGCGCGGCATGGGCCTGGGGCTATCCACGGTGCAGCGCCTGGCGAACCTGCTCAACACGCGCGTGGAACTCAGCTCGGTGCCCCGGTGCGGCACCGTCGTGCGCGTGATGATCCGCGCCGCGGTGCCGGCCGAGGCGGCGCCGGTGCTGCAGAACGGCAGCGCCAGCCCCGAGGGCGAGGCCAGCCTGGCCGGCGTGCGGGTGCTGGTGATCGACGACGAGCGCACCATCCTCGAAGGCCTGCAGGTGGTGCTGTCGAACTGGGGCGCCGTCGTGATGGCGGCGCAAAGCCGCGAGGAAGCGCTGGCGCTGGCCGACCACTGGGACCGCCCGCCGGACGCGGTGGTGAGCGACCTGCTGCTGCGCGAGGGCGACAACGGGTTGGACGTGCTGGCGGCGCTGGAGCGGCATCCGCGCGGCATCGGCGCGGCCACGGCCCGCCTGCTGGTGACCGGCGAGACCAAGCCGGACCGGCTGCGCGAAGTGGCCAGCGCGGGCGTCGCGGTGCTCTACAAGCCGGTGTCGCCGCGCGTGCTGCGGCAAGCCATCGCAGCGCAGCTCGCGGCCTTGGGCGAGAAGGTGTGAAGCGTCGGCGCAGGGCTTTCCATTCGGGATAGACCGTTCGGCCGATCTGTCGCCATGCCGCTGCGGCATCCTCCCGCAGGGGCTTGCAGACATAACTCGTCTGCCTTATCGCGCAACCGGCGTGCGCTCCTTACATTGGTTCAACTACCACTGCTGTGCAGTCCATGTTCCCCACACCCTTTGTCGCCGCCGGTCGCAAGGTATGGCTCGCGCCGTGCCTGGCGCTGCTGTGGGCGATGCTGTGGGCGACGCCGGTGCGCGCCGTGGGCATCACGGTGCTGCAGGCCGACGACCTGCCGGCGCATGTGGAGTTCGTGCGGCAATTGAAGGACTCGCAGGATCCGAACGGCAGTTTCGCGCTGGTGCGCGTGGGCGCGCAGGGCACCGCGGCGGGGGCGCCGAATGCGACCACCGAGCTGGCGGGTGCGGAGGACGATCGTGTTGGCGGCGGCGTGCGCACCCGAGGCGCGCGAGCCAACGCCTCTGGCGCCGCCACCCTGCCGGCCTCGATCACCATCGCGGTCGGCCCCGACGCCGCCAAGGCCGCGCTGGAGCGGCCCGGCACCGAGCCGCTGATGCTCGCGATGCTGAGCCGCCTCGACTATGAAAGCCTCAAGAACCATCCCGCGCTGCGCCGCGTCGACCGCCGCGTCGGCGTGCTGCTGCGCGACCCGGCCATGGCCGATGCGATCGCGCTGGTGGACGCCGTGCTGCCGCGCAAGCGCCGGCTGGGCATGGTCGTCACGGATGAATCGGAACCGCTGTTGCAGGAAGTGCGGCGCGCCGCGCCGGGCTGGGACTTGCAGGTGGAATACGCTGCCGATCCGCGCTCGCTCGCCCGTGCGCTCAAGGCGCTGATGCCCAGGAGCGATGCGCTGCTGGTGCTGCCCGACCTGATCGGCGACGACCAGGCGGCCACGCTTGCCGTGCTGCGCGCCGCCGCCACCGCGGGCGTGCCGGTGTTCGGCGCGAGCGACGGGCTG
>NZ_JAAVVD010000023.1:0-129388 GCF_018449755.1 Variovorax sp. dw_954
ATCCCGGTCGCTCCATGCCGCAGAGGCCTGGTGTCAGGAGCCGGTCTTGCTTCAGCCGGTAGCGTGACCTGCGCCCACTGAACCGGCTGCTTGCTCGGCCCCCGCAGCCCGCTCAACCGACACGATCGCGCCGCGTGGTCCGTGGGCGCGCAAGGCGTCCAGATCGAGCACCGTGATGCGCGAACGGGCCACCCGGATCAGCCCTTCGCGTTCGAATTCCCGCAACTCCACGTTGACGCTCTGGCGCGTGGCACCGAGGAGGTCGGCCAGGTCGGATTGCGGCGTGTCCAGTTCAATGTGCCATTCCTGTCCAGTCTCGCGGCCATGGCTGCCGACCAGTGTGTGCAACAGCTTGGCAAGGCGCTGGCGCAATGGCAGTACGTTGCTTTCGGCCAAACCGTCGTAGAGGCGCCGGATCCGGTCCGCAAACTGGATCTCGAAAGCCTGGCGAACCGATGTGTCGATTTGCCGCCGCTTGCGAACCGCATCGACCGGCATCAGCATCAGGACGCTGGCCACGTGGGCGACCGTGTCGTGCGGGATCGGGCCGCCGTCGACACAGGGAAGAAAGCCCAGGACCATTCCCGGATAGGTGAAAGCCACCAGGTGGCGCCGGCCCTCGCCCACCTGCCGGCCTGCTTCCAGCACGCCGTCGACGACCATCACCAGATCTTCGAGCTGTTCGCCATAGCGATGCACCGTCGCGCCACGTGCGACGTTCACGAGTCTCGCGCGCTCCAGCAAGGCGTCGATGGAATCCGCGGGACAGCGGTCGAAACCCGGCTCGCGCATCAGCAGCGACCGCGCCAGCGGCCAGTACGAATCCAGACCTTTGCGAACTGTCGTCATGCCGACAGAACTGTATCGGGACTGTGTCCGCTTGGGCAGAGGGAAACCTAGCATCACCTCACCCCCGAAAAAGCGGTGCCAGCAAGCAGCCGGCGCCCCCGATCAACAGGAGACAAGAGACCCCATGAACACGACAGACTGCGCCACCGATTGGCGTGAAGACCACGCCTATCTTCTCGGAATGCAGGCCTACGCCTACGGCTTTCCGGCACTCCACTATGCCAAGCTGCGATTCGGCATGGTCATGCGACCGCAGGGTGCAATCGACACGCCGCTCAACACCTTCTTCCACATCCCGGTGCTGGCGGATCACACCATGCAGTACGGCGGCTCGCCCTACCGCGACGGCCTCTATTCCCTCGCCTGGGTCGACTTGTCCCGGGGGCCCGTGGTGCTTGAGGCGCCGGCCTGCGGCGATCGCTATGTGACGATCCAGCTGGCGGAGTTCTATTCGGACCTGCTCGGCTATGTGGGCGGCAACGTCAACGACGGCAAGGCCCAGACCTGCCTGATCGTGCCGCCGGGCTGGGAGGGCCGGGACGAAGCGTTGCCCGCCGGCATCGACACCGTCATGCGCTCGACCACGCCGGGCGTCTTCACCATCGCCCGGGTGTCGACGCCCGGCGGCGAAGACCTTGCCGCCGCGCGCGCCATCCAGGCGAAGTGCAAGCTGACGCCGCTGTCGAACTGGCTGGCCGGCACCGAACCGGAAGCCCGGCGCGAGGTGCTCGTGCCCACGGCGCCGAATCTTCCGCTCGGCGACTTCCACACGATGCATGCCGCCATGTGCGAGAACCCGCCGCCGGCCAGCCACGAGGTGCTGATGCGCCAGTTCGGCCGCATCGGCCTGGGTCCCTACGCCCGTGCGCCGCTGAACGAGCTCGACGAAGCCACCCGGCGCGGCCTGGCCCGCGTTCTCCAGGACGGCCCGGCACTGCTGGCCAAGGTCGCCAAGGCCGGTGGCGACACCCCCGTGGTCAACACCTGGTTCTGGGGCGACAAGAACTGGGGCCGCATGGCCAGCGTGGGCGACTACGTGGGCCGCGCCTCGCCGCAGGCTTTCTCGGGCATCGTCGAGCACTGGATCGAGCAATCGACCAAGCTGCGCACCTTCACCGATGCGGACGGCCAGGAGCTGAGCGGCGAGCACCGCTACCTGCTGCGCTTCGAGCGCGACCAGATCCCCAAGGCGAAGGCCTTCTGGTCGATCACGCTGTACGACGGTCGCTTCTGCCTGGTCGACAACCCCATCGGCCGCTACTCGCTGGCCAGCAACACGGACGGCCTCAAGTACGGCGCCGACGGCTCGCTGGAAATCCTGATGCAGAACGAGCAACCGCAAGACGAAGGCAACGCCAACTGGCTGCCGACGCCCAAGGGCGAGTTCAACCTGTTCCTGCGCACCTACTTGCCCGGCCCTGACATGCTGGACCAGAGCTACGTGCCGCCGGCGATCAAGCGCCTCTGACGCGCCACCGCCCGACCCTCACGACAAACACACAAAGAGAGACAAGAAAGTGATCACTCAAAACTACCGCCCGGCGCGCGCATGGAGCATCGCGACCATGCTGACCGTGTTCATCCTGGTGAACTTCGCCGACAAGATCGTGCTGGGCCTGGTGGCCGTGCCGATGATGGAGGACCTGAAGCTCTCGCCCAGCGAGTTCGGCCTCATCGGCAGCAGCTTCTTCTGGCTGTTCGCCATCTCGGGCATCGTCGGCGGCTTCCTGGCCGACCGGCTCTCCACCAAGTGGATGCTGCTCGTCATGGCGTTGTCATGGTCGGCGTTCCAGTTGCCGATCGCGCTGAGCTCGTCGATGGGCATCATCATCTTCGCCCGCGTGATGCTGGGCGCCGGCGAGGGCCCGGCCTGGCCAGTCGCCATCCATGCCGCCTACAAGTGGTTCCCCGACAACAAGCGCAACCTGCCGGTCGCCCTGTTCTCGCAGGGCGGCGCCATCGGCCTGCTGGTCGCCGGCATGACCGTGCCGCTGATCACCGCCAAATACGGCTGGCGCATGAGCTTCTATGTGCTCGCCGCCGTGGGCGTGGCCTGGGCGCTGGTCTGGCTGGTCGTGGGCGCCGAGGGCAAGCTCGACGTGAAGGACCCGGCCGCCGAGGCCAGGGCCAAGGCCACCGAAGCGCCGCTCGGCCGCGTGCTGAAGGACCCCACGGTGTACGGCAACTTCCTGCTGCACTTCGTCGGCTACTGGGGCCTGTCCGCGTCGCTGACCTGGTTGCCTGCCTACTTCCAGAAGGGACTGGGCTACGACAACATCGCGTCCGGCCGCCTCTACGGCGTCGTGGTGGCCGTGAGCATTCCGCTGGTGCTCGCGATCTCGATCTGGTCGCAACGCCTCTTGAACAAGGGCTGGAGTTCACGCGATGCCCGCGGCCGATTCGCCAGCATCACCTTGATCGTGGCCGGCGTCCTGATGGCCATGATGATGCTCGAGGGACCAAGCAACGCCATGCGCATCGGCTTCTTCGCCGTGGCCTTCGGTCTCACCACCGCCATCTACTCGCTCGGCCCGGCCATGCTGGCTCAGGTCACCCCGACATCGCGCCGCGGCGCCGTGCTGGCCATCGACAACTCCATCGCTTCGCTGGCCGGTGTGCTGGCACCCGCCGTGTCGGGCAAGTTGATCCAGTCCGCTGCCGGCGCCGCCGGGTTCGAACTCGGCTTCGCCCTCACCGGCATCTTGATGATCGCCGGCGGCGTCATCGGATTCTTCATCGTGAACCCCGAGGGCTCGGCCGCCAGGCTGCTTCGCCCCGCCCCTGCGCCCGCCCCGGCATTCGCCCACTGAACAAACTGAACAAACACAAAGGACACAACATCATGAACGCAACTCTCTCCCCCTACATGGGCGCCCCGGTCGACGTCGTCACCAACCCGCGCGGCGCAATCGTCAACGCCAGCTTCGCCAAGCACGCCGAGCAGTTCGAGCGCAAGGCCCACGAGGTCGCCAAGGGCGTCTGGTGCCACGTCGGCGCGTGCCTGGGCAACAGCACGATGATCGAAGGCAAGACCGGCATGATCGTGGTCGACACCGCCGACTGCATCGAGCAGGCCGTGATGCAGCGTGATGACCTGATGGCCGTCTGCGACAAGCCGCTCAGCGCCCTGGTCTACACCCACGCCCACTACATCTTCGGCTCGCGCGCCTGGTCGCCGGTCGAGGACGACGGCAAGCTGCCCGTGTGGGCCCACCCCGACCTGATGCGCAACATGGGTCGCCTGGTCGGCGACCTGTCGCCCTTCATGATGCGCCGCGTGGCCATCCAGTTCGGCCTGCACCTGCCGGTGGACGGCGCCGACTCGATGCCACACATGGGCCTGGGCCCCTTCTTCTACGAGCTGGACAAGTACAAGCCCACCACCGGCTTCGTGCGCCCGACGCACACGACCACCGACGGCATGGCCACCGAGATCGACGGCGTGAAGTTCGAGTTCTTCCACACCTGGGGCGACACCGACGACACGCTGCTGATCTGGCTGCCCGAGACGCGCACCGTGATCAACAACATCGCCTGGCCGGCCATGTTCAACATCTACACGCTGCGCGGCGAGGTGTTCCGCAACCCGATCGAACTGCTGCGCGGCCTGGACAAGATCCTGGAGCTGCAACCCGAGCACCTCATCGGCGTGCATGGCATCCCGATCAGCGGGCGCGAGGAAATCGCCAAGGCCATCACCGAGTACCGCGACACCATCCAGTACATCTACGACCAGACCATCGGCGGCATCAACCGCGGCCTGTCGCCGGACGAACTGGTGCAGACCATCCGCATGCCCGAGTCGCTCGCCAACGGCCGCCTCACCGGCCAGCACTACGGCGAACTGCCCTACCACGTGCGCCAGGTGTATGCCGGCATGGTCGGCTGGTTCGGCAAGGACACGGTCGACCTGCATCCTGTCGCGGAGGCCGAGGAAGCGCGCCGCATCGTCGCGCTGGCCGGTGGCGAAGATTCCTTCATGACCTCTGCGAAGGCCGCCATGGACAAGCGCGAATTCGCCTGGGTCGCGCAGATGGCGACCTGGGGCCTGAAGGTCGACGGCCCCCGCGCCGCGGAATTCCGCCAACTGAAGGCTGATGCCCTGCGGGCCATGGCGCAAGCCACCACGGCCGCCAACACGCGCAGCTGGTACCTGACCCAGGCACGTGAACTGGAAGGCCATTGCGACACCACGGTCACGCCGTTCAAGATCATCAACGCCGGCATGGTCAAGCAGATGCCGCCGCGCACCTATGTGAATGGCCTGCGCTTCAGCCTGCCGGCCTCGCTCAGCGCCAACGGCCAGAAGGTGCTGCACGTGAACTTTACGCAGCCCGACAACGACTACACGCTGGTGCTGCGCAACGGCGTGGTCGTCATCACCGACGCCGCGCCGTCCAACGGCGTCAAGGTCGATGCAACCATCAGCATGAGCTTCGACGCATGGGCCAGGCTGATCGGGCGCGAAGCCGCCGGCAGCGAACTGCTGGCCAAGGGCGACGTCAAGGCAACCGGCGACGAGGCGGTCATCGGCGCCGTGCTCGGCACCACTTCCCGTTGAGCGCGAGGCACAGGCATGTCTTCAAACGCAAGCCGCGGGCGGCATGACAAGTCCGCCCTCATCGGCGCGATCGAGGAAGCATGCCTGCGCAGCGTCGGCTTCTCCGATGTATCCAACTTCCGGAAGGCATTCAGGAATTGGACCGGCCAGTCGGCTTCCCACCATCGACGCGGCTTGCCCGACGCACCGGTGACCACGACCCACCGGCGCCAGCGCACTTCCACCACCCATCCAAACCTATTCGATTCCCATGAACATCGCACATCCACCCTCCGCGACTGAAGCCAACGAGCGCGTCGCCCGGATCTTCACCTTGCAGCAAGCGGCATTCCTCGCCGCCCCCTCGCCGAGCGCGAACGAGCGCCTGGACCGCCTCAAGACGCTCAAGCGCCAACTGCAGCGCTACCAGGACGTGCTCGCAGAGGCCATGAGCCGGGACTTTGGCCATCGCTCGCACGCCGAGTCGAAGATGCTCGATCTGCTGGGCGTGATGCTGGAACTCAACCACGCCATCTCGCACCTGCGGCGCTGGATGAAGCCCAGCCGCCGCTCGACCGAATTGCTGTTCCTGAGCAACAGCGTGAAGGTCGTGTACCAGCCCAAGGGCGTCGTCGGCGTGATCACGCCGTGGAACTTCCCGATCTACCTGTCGGTGGGGCCGGCCATCGCGGCGCTGGCCGCCGGCAACCGCGTGATGATCAAGATGCCCGAGGCCACGCCGGCCACCAACGCGGTGCTCAAGACCCTGCTCGCCGAAGTCTTCGAGGAAGACCTGGTGGCGGTGGTAGGCGAAGAACTGCTCGACCCCAACGTCTTCACGTCGCAGCCCTTCAACCACATCGTCTTCACCGGCTCGCCGGCCGTGGGCAAGATCGTGATGCGCACCGCCGCCGCGAACCTGACGCCGGTCACGCTCGAACTGGGCGGCAAGTCCCCCGCCGTCGTGACGCGCAACTACCCCGTCGCCGATGCCGCCAAGCGCATCACGCACGGCAAGGCCACCAATGCCGGGCAGATCTGCGTTTCGCCCGACTACGCACTCGTGCCGCGCGAGCGCGTCGACGAATTCATCGCCGGCGTGCGCAAGACTTTCCAGGGCTTTTTCAAGGGCAAGACCGCGGGCAACGCGGACTACACCGAGATCGTCGACGACCGCCAGTTCCAGCGCATCCAGCGGCTGCTCGAAGATGCACGGGCCAAGGGCGCGCACATCGAATCCTGCGGACCGGCGCCGGTCGGCAAGAGCCGCGCACTGCCGCTGCAGATCATCACGAACCTGCGGCCCGACATGCTGGTGATGACGGAAGAGCTGTTCGGCCCGCTCCTGCCCGTCGTGCCCTACGACACGATGGAAGACGCCATCCACTACATCAACGAACGCGAGCGGCCGCTGGCGCTGTACTGCTTCAGCCACGACAGCGCCGAGCGCGACAAGCTGCTCACCCGCACGCACTCGGGTGGCGTGGCGGTCAACGACTGGGGCTGGCATGTGGTCAACCACGATGCGCCCTTCGGCGGCATCGGCAATTCGGGGATGGGCAACTACCACGGCGAGGAAGGCTTCCGCGAGCTGTCGCACGGCAAGACGGTGTTCAAGCGCCATCGCTTCTTCCCGATCGACCTGTTCTACCCGCCGTACGGCACCTTTGTCCAACGCCTTGCCCTCAACTTCTACCTGGGCAGCGGCGATCCCGTGCTGGCCGGCGGCACCGCCGCCGTCACGGCCGCGCCCGCGCGCGCAGTGCCCCAACATCACTGAAAGACATCGACCATGACCACCCCCCGTCCCTGGCTGGCCTCCTACGGCAAAGTCCCCGCCCACATCAATCCGGACGCCTATCGCTCCGTCGTCGACATACTCGAACAGGCGATGCAGAAGTACGCCGACGAGACGGCCTTCGTGTCCTTCGGCCAGCGCCTGAGCTACGCAGACGTCGACCGCCTGTCGGCGCGCTTCGCAAGCTATCTGCAGCGTGAACTCGGCGTGACCAAGGGCGATCGCGTCGCGGTCATGATGCCCAACCTCGCCGCCTTCCCGATCGTGTTCATCGGCATTGCGCGCGTCGGTGCCGTGCAGGTCAACGTGAACCCGCTGTACACGCCGCGCGAACTGGCACACCAGCTCAACGATGCGGGCGTCAAGACCATCGTCCTGTTCAACGGCTCCACGCCGACCCTGGCCGAGATCGTCAAGGACACCGGCGTCACCACCGTCATCACCGCGGTGCCCGGCGATGGCCTGCCAGCCACGCTACCGGCACCCGCGGTGGACCCACGCCTGACCCACACCGTCGCGCTGGCCAGCATCCTGGCCGAAGACAAGCCAACCGACTATGCCGCGCCAAGGATCACCGGCGACGACCTGCTGTTCCTTCAATACACCGGCGGCACCACCGGCTTGTCGAAGGGTGCGTGCCTCTCGCACCGCAACCTGGTCGCCAATACCGAGCAGTACAAGGCCTTCATGGGGGACTCGATGGTCCCGGGCCAGGACGTCATCGTCACGGCGCTGCCGCTGTATCACATCTTCGCCTTGATGGTGAACCTGATCAGCTACTTCGCGCTGGGTGCGGAGAACTGGCTGGTGGCCAACCCGCGCGACATGGACGGCCTGATCCAGACCTTCAAGGATTCGAAGATGACGGTCTTCGCCGGCGTGAACACGCTGTATGCCGGCCTGGCCGCGAACCCCAAGCTCAGCGAAGTGGACTGGTCGCACCTGCGCCTGTCCGTGGGCGGTGGCGCTGCCGTGTTCCCGGCCGTGTCCGCGCGCTGGCAGGAGATCACCGGCAAGCTGATCCTGGAAGGCTATGGCCTGTCGGAGACCAGCCCGGTGCTGTCGCTGAACCCGCCCTTCATCGAGGCGTTCTCCGGCACCACGGGCCTGCCATGGCCATCGACGGACATCAAGCTGATCGACGACGCCGGCAACGAAGTGCCGCTGGGCCAGGCGGGCGAAATCTGCGCCAAGGGTCCGCAGGTCATGAGCGGCTACTGGCAGAAGCCGGAAGCCAACGCGGCGGCGTTCACAGCCGACGGCTACTTCCGCACAGGCGACGTCGGCGTGTTCGACGAGCGCGGCTACCTGAAGATCGTGGACCGCATCAAGGACATGATCATCGTCTCTGGCTTCAACGTGTATCCGAACGAGATCGAGGCTGTGGCCACGGCCTGCCCCGGCGTGGCCGAGTGCGCCTGCATCGGCGTGCCCGACGAGAAGACCGGCGAGGCCATCCGCCTGTTCGTCGTGAAGGCGCCGGGCGCGGAGTTGACCGGGCAGGCCGTCATCGACCACTGCCGCAAGGCGCTCACGGGCTACAAGGTGCCGAAGGTCGTGCGCATCATCGAGGCGTTGCCCAAGTCCACCGTGGGCAAGATCCTGCGTCGCGAACTGCGCGACATCGCGCCTGCCGTTGCCGCGCTTGCCTGAAGACAGCGCAGACGTGGTGTCTTCTGACATGCGGCCTTTACTTGAGCGCGAGAGCCGGCCTCTAATCAAGGCGGGCCGCACCTGCAGCTACGGCCATTTGCGCGTGCCACAGCGCGTGCACCATTCCCGCCGACATTGATCTCGTGCCTGTGCCGAGCAGCGTCTCGACTCGGCGTCTCGCACATCCAATGCAGTTCATGTCGGCAAATCCGCCCTCCCAGGGGCAACCATCGGCAACAGAAGGAGCGAAAGCATGGCGAAGAGCAAGAAGCCCAACATTCTCGTGATGTGGGGGGACGACATCGGCCAGTCCAACTTGAGTTGTTACACGAAGGGGATGATGGGCTACCGAACGCCCAACATCGATCGGATCGCGAAGGAAGGGATGATCTTCACGGATGCCTACGCCGAGCAAAGCTGCACGGCCGGGCGGGCATCGTTCATCACCGGCCAGTGCGGCCTGCGCACCGGCCTCACCAAGGTCGGTCTGCCCGGTGCGGACCTGGGCCTCAAGGCAGAGGACATCACCATCGCCGAGGCGCTCAAGCCGTTGGGCTACCGCACCGGCCAGTTCGGCAAGAACCACTTGGGTGACCGCGACGAGCATTTGCCCACGATGCACGGCTTCGACGAGTTCTTCGGCAACCTCTACCACCTGAACGCAGAAGAAGAGCCCGAGCACGTCGACTACCCGCCTGAAAAGGACTTCCCGGACTTCAAGAAGAAGTACGGCCCGCGCGGCGTGCTGCACTGCTGGGCCGACGGCAAGGGCGGCCAGAAGATCGAGAACACCGGTCCGCTGACCATCAAGCGCATGGAAACCTGCGACGACGAATTCCTGGCCGCGGCCAAGAAATTCATCCAGGCCGCGCACGATGCGGACGAGCCCTTCTTCGTCTGGTTCAACACCTCGCACATGCACGCATGGACGCACGTCAAGCCCGAGAGCCGTGGCCAGTCGGGCCGCTGGCAGTCGGAATACCACGACGTGATGATCGACCACGACAAGTGCATCGGCGAGATGCTCGACTTCCTGGACGAACTCGGCATCGCCGACAACACCTTCGTCAAGTACAGCACCGACAACGGCCCGCACATGAACACCTGGCCGGACGCGGGCACCACGCCGTTCCGCAACGAGAAGAACTCGAGCTGGGAAGGCGCCTATCGGATTCCGCTGGTGGTGCGCTTCCCCGGCTACATCGAGCCCGGCTCGGAGTCGAACGAGATCGTCAGTCACCTGGACTGGTTCCCGACCATCCTCGCCGCCGCCGGCGATCCCGACATCAAGGAGAAGCTGAAGAAGGGCCTCAAGATCGGCGCCAAGACCTTCAAGGTTCATCTCGACGGCTACAACCTGGTGCCCTACCTCACGGGCAAGGAGAAGAAGAGCCCGCGCCCCGGCTTCATCTACTTCACCGACGAGGGCGATGTCGCGGCGCTGCGCTACGACAACTGGAAGTTGATGTTCATGGAGCAGCGCGTCTCGGGCACGCTGAAGATCTGGCTGGAGCCCTTCGTGGTACTGCGCGCACCGTACATCTTCAATCTGCGCATGGACCCGTACGAGCGGGCGATACAGACCTCGAACACCTACTACGACTGGCATTTCCGCCACATCTACCTGTGCGTGCCGGCGCAGGTGATCGTCTCCGAGTTCCTGGAGACCTTCAAGGAGTTCCCGCCGCGGCAGAAGTCTGCGAGCTTCAGCCTGGACCAGGTCATCGAGAAGATGACCGAGGCATCTGGCGGCGCAGGCCATTGAGGCGAACCCCGGGGGTTGCGGCCGCGTCCCGGCCATCGCAGCGGCCCCCGGACTCTCGCGAAGTGTCGGTGACCTTCGCGAGCGTCGCGTTCCAGCAGATGATCAGGCGAGCTGGGTCAGATACAGCAGGTACAGGATCGAGAAGACCAGGTCGCCGCCGGCGAGCAGCCACGTCATGCCACGTCCACGCATGATCGCCACCTGCAGCGTCACGAACGTGAGCTTCTGCAGGACCGAGGCGATCAGCACGGGCGTGCGCAGTTCGGGCATCCAGGCCGCGGCGACGATCAACGCGCCGTTGCAGAACACCAGCACACCCCAGTGGCGGGCGACCAGCAGGCCGACGTCGTCGAGTCGGGTCTTGTCGCCATAGACCAGTCGCAGCACCGTCGACGGCGCGAGTGACGTCACGATCATGCTGGCAGTCAGCAAGCCGGTGACGAGGAGGATCATTTCGATATGGGCGGTAATCATGTGGGAGCCTGGGTTCAGGGTTATCGTTGATTGCCGCGCGGGCCGGCGCTTGCGGCGGCAGGAAGGAACATCGTTGAAGGCGCTCCGCGCTCAGATCATTGCTTCGATCAGTCGCGGTCCGCGCTGCTTCATGGCCGACGCGTACTGGTCGGCGAACTCTTCAACGGTGGTCGCGCGGCTGGCTTCGACGCCCAGGCCTTGGGCAATCTTCGTCCAGTTCATCTCGGGGTTGTGCAGGTCGAGCATCGAGAGTGCCTTCGGCCCGGCATTCAACGCGCCCACACGCTGCAACTCGATGTTGAGAATGGCATAGGAACGGTTGGCGTAGATCACGACCGTGATGTCGAGGTCTTCGCGCGCCATGGTCCACAGGGCCTGCATGGTGTATGCCGCGCCGCCGTCGCCGTGCGGGCAGATCACCTTGCGATCAGGTGCCGCGAGCGCGGCGCCGACGGCCACTGGCAAGCCCTGGCCGATCGAGCCACCGGTGAGTGGCAAGTGGGTATGCGGCCGCGCGCGGCCCAGGCGCGTCAGCAATGGGAAGACGGAGGTTGCCGCTTCGTCGGCGTAGATGGCGTTGTCGGGCGTCATCGCAGCGATGACCTGCGCGATGGTCTCGGCGTTCAGCGTGCCGCTCGCGGGGACGTCTGGCAGCAGGAAAGGCACGCGGATCGGCGAACTGGCCGGTGCGCCGAGCGCGTCGGCCAATGCCGCGAGCGCGCCAGGGCCGTCTTCGTGCGGATGGGCCAGCGTGCTGAACTGGCACGCGTCCGGCGCGCACCAGCTGGGCTTGCCGGGGTAGGCAAAGAACGACACCGGCGGCTTGCTGCCGACCAGGATGATCTGTTCGATGCCGGTCAGGAAGGCCACGATCTGCTCGGCGAAATACGGGATGCGCTCGACGGGCACGCGGCCTGCGCCCAGTTCGATCATCGGCGCGAAGGTGTCGCAGAAAAGGCGTGCGCCGGTCCTGGCCTGAACGCGTCCAGCGGCTTCGAGCCCGGCGCCGTGAAGCGATGCGCCGCGCAGGATGAAGGCGGTCTTCTTGCCGTTGGAGAGCAACTTCGCCACGTCGTCGATGGCGTCGCTGCCGACGACTGCGGGCAGGATGTCGGGCAGCGGGGACGCGGCCCGCTCCGCAGGGTTCCAGGCGGTGTCGGCAGGCAGGATCAGCGTGGCAATGCCGCCGGGCGCAGAACGCGCGGCCTGCACGGCGCGTGCCGCGTCAGTGGCCACGGACT
Source organism: Variovorax sp. dw_954 (assembly GCF_018449755.1). NCBI lineage: Bacteria > Pseudomonadati > Pseudomonadota > Betaproteobacteria > Burkholderiales > Comamonadaceae > Variovorax > Variovorax sp. dw_954. The sequence continues at coordinate 12,321 of NZ_JAAVVD010000023.1, forward strand.
GGGCGCGCTTCGATTCATGGATCCACGAAGACACCGGCCGGGCGAAGCCGACGATGTCCGAGGTCAGCAGCGCGTCGTATTGCAGGTGGTAGGTCGCGTGGTCGCCCACGACGTTGACGATGGGCGTGGCGGCGCGGCGCGCGTTGTGCAGGTTGGCCAGGCCGTTGGCAAGGCCGGGGCCCAGGTGCAGCAGCGTCGCGGCGGGCTTGCCGGCGATGCGGCCGTAGCCGTCGGCCGCGCCGGTGACGACGCCCTCGAACAGGCAGAGCACCGGCCGGATGCCCTCGATGGAATCGAGCGCTGCCACGAAGTGCATCTCGGACGTGCCGGGGTTGGCGAAGCAGATGTCGACGCCGCAATTGACCAGGGTCTGGACCAGCGATTGCGCGCCATTCATTTCGGTGCTCATGTTCTTGTCTCCGTCTTGATGTTCAAAGTTGGATCAATGCGCCGCGGACGAAGTCCTCGTCCCACTCCATGCCGAGGCCCGGCGCGTCGGGAATGATCACCTGGCCATTCCTGATCTCGTACGGCTTCTGCAACACCGGGTTGACCCAGTCGATCCACTCCACCAGATGCGCGGTCTCGGTCACGCGCAGGACATGCGCGCCGACCTCCGGGTAGAAGTGCGTCGACATCGGCACGCCGGCAACGCCGGCAATGGCTGCGGCCCGCATCCAGCCGGTGACGCCGCCGATGCGCATGAAGTCGGGCATCATGAGATCGCAAGTGTTCATCTGGATGGCGCGGTGCACGTCCAGCGGGCCGTAGAAGTTTTCGCCCATCTGCAAGGGCGTCTTGATGGCCTCGCGGAGCTTGGCGTAGCCGTCGAAGTTGTCGTAGAGCAGCGGCTCCTCGATCCACTCGAAGCCCAGGTCGTCGATGGCGCGGCAGCGCAGCAGCGCATCGCCGATGTGCAGCGACTGGTTGAAGTCGACCATCAGGCGCATGTCGTCGCCCACGCCCTTGCGCACGGCCTTGAGCGTGGCCAGGTCGTCGCGCAGGTGCTCGCGGCCCATGCGCATCTTCATCGCGGTGAAGTTGCCTTCGTCACGCAGCTGGATGGCTTCCTCTTCGGCGGACTCCGGCGGAATGAGCCACAGGCCGCTGCTCTGGTAGGCGTTGACCGGGCCCACCGAGCCGCCGAGGAAGGTGCAAAGCGGCAGGTTGGCCGACTTGGCCAGCGCGTCCCACGCCGCCATGTCGAGGCCAGATACGGCAATCATCGACAGGCCGGGGTAGCCCACCAGGTGCAGCGACTTGCGCGCGATGTTGTAGATGTCGGCCGGCGCCACCTGGCGACCCTTGAGCGCGTCGCTGAGGTCCTTGAGCATCGACATCAGGTACTTCATCGAGTTGGGCAGGTAGGGCTCGAGGTAGCTCTTGCCGACGATGCCTTCCCTGGTGTGCAGGTCGATGAGGATCACCGGCCAGTCGCTCACGCCGCCGATGCGGGCCTGGATGGGCCGCTTGAGCTTGAGCATGACCGGGCGCGCCTCGATGCGGTCGAAGGTGAGGGTCGTGGATTGGATTGCTGTCATGGTTGTCTTTTCTTGTGTGATGGTTGGGGCTTATCGCGCCACGGCCAGCGCCGGGGCCGCCGCCGCGCGGCGCGACACCCACCAACCGAAGACCGCCGCGGTGAAGAACATCAGCAGGCCGTAGATGGCAGGCGCAATCGACATGGCACCGTCCTTGAGCACGACCAGCGCGAGGTAGATCCCCAGCGTGCTGTTGTGCAGGCCGATCTCGAAGGCGATGGCGCGGTTCTGGCCTTCGGTCAAGCGGCTGAACTTGCCGGCGAAGTAACCCACCAGCATGCTGAGGACGTTGAACGCCAGGGTGGCCGTGCCCACGACCTGGATGTTGCTCATGAGCACGGTCCACTGGCTGATGACGACCAGCACGATGAGCAGCGCAAGGATCACCGAAGAGGCGATCTTCACCGGCTTGTCCATCCGGGCGGAGAAGCGCGGGAACTTCGCGTGGATGACCATCCCGATGGCCACCGGCGTGAGCACCATCACGATGACTTCGAGGGTCTTTTGGAATTGCAGCGGGATGTACGCCTGGCTGCCCATGAAGCTCTCCAGCGCAAAGTTGACGATGAACGGAATGCTCGCGATGGACAGCACGCTGTTGATGGCCGTGAGCGAGATGTTCAGCGCCACGTCGCCCTTGAACAGGTGCGAATACAGGTTGGCGGTGATGCCGCCCGGCGATGCGGCCAGCAGCATCATGCCCACCGCCAGTTCGGCGGACAGGCCCAGCGACTTGCACAGGAAGAAGCACAGGGCGGGCAGCAGCACCGTCTGGCACAGCAGCCCGATCAGGATGGCCTTGGGTTGCACCAGGATCCGCTTGAAGTCCTCGATGCGAAGGTGCAGGCCCAGGCCCAGCATGATGACGGCCAAGGCCAGCGGAAGGCCGATGGTGGATAACGCGTTGGCTTGCATGTCTCTCTCCTCGAGCCTCGGAGGCTCGTATGTTTCGGTGGGTGGGGGTGGGCGCGGCAGCCCGGGGCCGTCGGGCAGGCGATTCAAGGAACAGGCTGCGGCGCGCGGTACCGAACTGTAGGAATCGGTGCCCGGTCCTGACTGTCCGAAATTTACGATCCGAGGAAATTTCCGTGGTCAGGCGGGGCGTGAGCGTTGCGGCAGGTGGGCCGCTCCCTCGCCCTCTTGTTGCAGCAGCGCCGGGTTCCGGATCTCGATGTGCCCGTAGCGCAAGGCAATGGCGCCGAGTTTCACCAGTGCCTGCAGCTCCCTGTTGAGGGTCGGACGGCTGATGCTCAGCATCATGGCCAGCGTTTCCTGCGACGTGGTGATGATGTTGCGCGGGTCGCCACTCTCGGTCATGTCGCCGCGTGCCAGCAGGAGCAGGCGACGCGCGACGCGCTCCTGTGTGCTGTGCAGGGCCGAGTCGCTCATCAGCCCATAGGTCATGCGCAAGCGGCCCGCCACCAGCCTGGCGATGGCATGCGCAAAGGAAGCGCGTTGCATCAGTTCATCGAACTTGCGGGCGCTGACGGCCAGCAGTTCGGTTTCCACCGGCGCGATGGCCGTGTTGGCCCGGCGCATGCCGTCGAGCAACGCCACCTCGCCGACCCAGTTGCCGGGTTCCGTGATCGTGAGGATCGCCTCGCTGCCGTCGGGATGCAGGATGCACAGCTTGAGCATGCCGCGCACGACACCGAAGAACGCCGCCTGCGAGGGCCCGATCATGTCGCCCTGGCGATAGAGCAGTTCCCCCTGGGACAGTTGCTTCGGCGTCGCGGCGCACAGCAGCGCGTCGGCCTCGGCCGGCGGCAGGCGTTGGAACCATGGGTTCCCGGCGAATACTTTCATGACGAAGCCATACGCGTGATTGACCCCGTGACCTGACAGGAAGCGAACCGATGCGTGCTTGCGCGTCGATCATGACGCGACGCTGGCTCGACAGCAATCCGTCTCGGCAGCCGCCAGCCCGTTCGTCATTCCCTTGCCGTCGATCTGCCGTGGCAATGGTTGCAGAGTTCGCTGCCCGCAAGCCGCGGGCAACCGAGCATTGCGGTCATCACTGTTCTTACTTATAACAATCGCTAACAATTCACTTCCCTCGCGGAGACCCGATGGACGATGTGGCATCGAGCGCCGAGCGCCTGCTCAGCGTGCGTGGCTTGCTTGTGCGCTTCGGCGGCATCGTTGCCCTCGACGCGGTCAGCTTCGATGTCGCCCGCGGCCATGTCTGCGGCTTGATCGGCCCCAACGGCGCCGGCAAGACCACGCTCTTCAACTGCCTCAGCCGCCTGTACCGCTACCAGGAAGGCGACATCGTCTTCGAGGGCCAATCGATCACCGCGCTGCCGACGCACGGCATCGCGGGCCTGGGCATCGGCCGCACGTTCCAGAACCTCGCGATGTTCCGCACGCTGTCGGTGCGCGAAAACGTCATGGTGGGCGCGCACTCGCGCTCGTCGGCGGGCTTCCTGGCCAGTGCGCTGCAACTGCCGCAGGTGAAGGCCGAGGAGCGCCAGCTGCGCGAGCGCGCTGAGGAAATCATGGCTTTCCTCTCGCTGACGCCGATGGCCGCGCGGCCGGTGGGCACCTTGCCCTTCGCGATCCAGAAGCGCGTCGAACTGGGCCGCGCGCTCGCCGCCAAGCCCAAGCTGCTGCTGCTCGACGAGCCGGCGGCCGGCCTCAACCATGAGGAGCTCGGTGACCTGGCGCGGCTGATCCGCGAAATCCGCGACCGCCTGGGCGTCACGGTGCTGCTCGTCGAGCATCACATGGGCCTGGTGATGGGCGTGTCGGACCGCATCGTCGCGCTGAACTTCGGCCGCAAGATCGCGGACGGCACCCCGGCCCAGGTCCGCGACGACCCGGCCGTCATCGAGGCCTACCTCGGCGCCCCGGCGGAAAGGCGAGAACAACATGCCCAGCCTGCTTGAAGCGCGCGGCCTGACCGCGACCTATGGCGCGACGCAGGTGCTGCACGGCATCGACTTCACCGTCGAGCACGGCCGCATCACCGCCCTGCTCGGTGCCAACGGCGCCGGCAAGACCACCACCTTGCGCGCAATCTGCCAGATGATGGTGCGCACCGGCGGCACGCTGACGTTCGAAGGGCGCACGCTGGCGGGCGTGGGCACCGAGGACATCGTGCGCCTCGGCGTGGCGCACGTCCCCGATGGCCGCGGCACCTTCACCGCGCTCACGGTCGAGGAGAACCTGCGCCTTGGCGCCTACCTCCGACGCGACAAGGCCGCGGTGGCGCAGGACATCGAGCGAACCTACGCGCGCTTTCCGCGCCTGCGCGAGCGGCGTCAGCAGCAGGCCGGCACGCTGTCCGGCGGCGAGCAGCAGATGCTCGCGATCTCGCGCGCACTGATGCTGAACCCGAAGCTGCTGCTGCTCGACGAACCGTCGTTCGGGCTGGCCCCGCTGATCGTGCGCGAGATCTTCTCGATCATGCGACGCATCAACGCCGAGGACGGCGTCAGCATCCTGCTGGTCGAGCAGAACGCGACGCAGGCGCTGGAACTGGCCGACGCGGTGGTGCTGCTTGAAACCGGCCGCGTCGCCATCGCCGGGCGCGCCGACGACATCCGGCGTGACGAGGCGCTGCGCCGCGCCTACCTGGGGTACTGATGGACGCACTGCTGCACCAGATCTTCTCGGGCCTCGCCACCGGCTGCATCTATGGCTCGATCGGGCTGGCGCTGGTGATGATCTACCAGGCCACGCACCACATCAATTTCGCGCAGGGCGAGATCGCGACCTTCTCGACCTTCATCGCGTGGGCGCTGCTGCAGAAGGGCTGGCCTTACTGGGCCGCCTTCGTCGCCACCGTCGCTATTTCGTTCGCGGGCGGCGTGGCGATCCAGCGGCTGATCCTGCGCCCGGTCGAACGCGCGCCGGTGCTGACCAATGTGATCGTCTTCATCGGCCTGCTGGTGATCTTCAACTCACTCTCGGGCTGGATCTTTGACCACACGATCAAGGCCTTTCCGAGCCCTTTCGCGCAGGACTCCGCGGTCGCCACGCGCTTCTTCTCGGCCCACGAACTCGGCACGGTGGGCGTGATGCTGTGCGTGCTGCTGGCCCTGTGGGCCTTCTTCCGCTTCACGCCGATCGGCCTCGCGATGCGCGCGGCGGCGCACAACCCGGAGTCGGCCCGGCTCGTCGGCATCCGCGTGTCATGGATGCTGGCGATGGGCTGGGGCCTGGCATCGGCCATCGGTTCGGTGGCCGGCATGATGATCGCGCCCACCGTGTTCCTGGACCCGAACATGATGACCGGCATCCTGATCTACGGCTTCGCGGCGGCGCTGCTCGGCGGCATCGACAACCCCGCGGGCGCGGTGGCCGGCGGCTTCATCGTCGGCGTGCTGGAGAACCTGCTCGGCGCCTACGTGATCGGCACGGAACTCAAGCTCACCGTCGCGCTGCTGCTGATCGTCGGCACGCTGACGCTGTTTCCCAATGGCCTGTTCGGCCGCAGTGTGGTGACGCGCGTATGAACACCCGGCAGAGAAAACTCGCGTGGTTGCTCGGGGCGCTGCTGCTGGTCGCGATCTGCGTGCTGCCGTTCATGGTCAAGAACTACCGGGTGTTCCAGTTCAACCTGGTGCTGGTGTATGCGATCGCGATCCTCGGACTGAACATCCTGACCGGCTTCAACGGACAGATCTCGCTCGGCCACGGCGCCTTCTTCGCGATGGGCGGCTACACGGCCGCCATCATGATGGACCGCTTCGGCCTGCCCTACTGGTCCACGCTGCCGGTGGCTGGCGTGGTGTGCTTCGGGCTGGGGTTCCTGATGGGCTTTCCTGCGCTGCGCCTGGGCGGGCATTACCTTGCACTGGCCACCTATGCGCTCGCACTGGCGGTGCCGCAGTTGCTGAAGTGGAAGCTCATCGAGCAGTGGACCGGCGGCGTGCAGGGCATCGTGCTCAGCAAGCCCGAGCCGCCCTTCACCTTCCGCTTTCTCGGACAGCCATTGAACGCCGACCGCTGGCTGTTCTTCTTCACCTGCGCGGTGACGGCGATCATGTTCCTGCTCGCGTACAACCTCCTGCGCGGGCGGACGGGTCGCGCGCTGATCGCGATTCGTGACCATCCGATCGCGGCGACGGCGATGGGCATCAACCTGCCGATCGTCAAGTCGACGGCCTTCGGCATCTCGGCCGCCTACACGGGCGTGGCCGGCGCGCTCGGCGCGATCTGCGTGGCCTTCGTGGCGCCCGACAGCTTCTCCGTGCTGCTGTCCATCACGCTGCTGGTCGGACTCGTCGTCGGCGGGCTGGCATCGATCCCGGGCGCGATCTTCGGCGCGCTGTTCATCCAGTTCGTGCCGAACGTGGCCGACGAGCTGTCGAAGTCGGCGCCCTGGGCGATCTATGGCGTGCTGCTGATCGGAATGATGTACCTCATGCCCACCGGCGCGATGGGCTTGCTCAAGGGTGCGTGGGCACGCTTGCGGCCGGCAGCCGCGCCCGACGCGAAATCCCCCAAACCGGCTTTGACCCCCAGGAGACATCCGACATGAAGCTCATGAAGAAAGCGTGGACCCTTTCCATCGCCTGCGGCCTCGCGGCTGCGATGCTTGGCTCGACGGCGATGGCGCAGAAGAAGTACGACCCCGGCGCCGACGACAAGGAAATCAAGATCGGCCAGATCGGTCCGTACTCCGGGCCCGCGTCCGCCTACGGCGCGATCGGCAAGACGATCGGCGCGTACTTCGACAAGGTCAACGCCGAGGGTGGCATCAACGGCCGCAAGATCAAGTACCTGCCGCTCGACGATGGCTACAACCCGGCCAAGACGGTCGAGATGGCGCGCAAGCTGGTCGAGGAAGAGGAGGTGCTGCTGGTCTTCAACCCGCTCGGCACCGCGACCAACACCGCGATTCGCAAGTACCTGAACGACAAGAAGGTGCCGCAGCTTTTCGTCGCAACCGGCGCGACCAAGTTCGGCGACCCGAAGAGCTTCCCCTACACGATGGGCTGGCAGCCGCCCTACGCGGCCGAGGCGCGCATCTACGCGCAGCACATCCTCGAGACCCAGCCGGGCGCGAAGATCGCGGTGCTCTACCAGAACGACGACTTCGGCAAGGACTACCTGCAGGGCTTCGAGGAAGGACTTGGCGACAAGGCCAAGACCATGATCGTCTCCAAGCAGACCTACGAGGTGACCGACCCGACCATCGACAGCCAGATGCTGAGCATGAAGTCCTCAGGCGCGACCGTGTTCTTCAACGTCACGACACCGAAGTTCGCGGCCATGTCGATCAAGAAGGCCGCCGAGATCGGCTGGAAGCCGGTCCATTACCTGACCAACGTGTCGATCTCGGTCAGCTCGGTGATGGAGCCTGCGGGGCTGCAGAACAGCGCTGGCATCCTGACCGCGCTGTACGGCAAGGATCCGACCGATCCGCAATGGGCCAATGACGCGGGCATGAAGGACTGGCTCGCCTTCATGAAGAAGTTCTACCCGGCCGGCAGCCTGACCGACGCCAACAGCGTCTACGGCTACGGCGTGGCCCAGACGCTGGTGCAGGTGCTCAAGCAATGCGGCGACAACCTCACGCACGAGAACGTGATGAAGCAGGCGGCCAGCCTGGAGATGACGCTGCCGATGTCGCTGCCGGGCATCAACATCAAGACCGGGCCGGATGACTTCTATCCGATCGAGCGTGAGCAGCTGGCGAAGTTTGATGGGAAGACCTGGGTGTTGTTCGGGAAGGTCTACGGGCGCTGAGCGCCCCCCGGAAGCAGTCGTTCAACGCTCCGGTTCAGCGGCGGGCCGCGCAGCGGACACTCCGCTGCATGCGATTGTCAGCCGCGCTCGCGCCGGTAGTGCATGGCGACCGCGCCATTGCCGAGCGGCTTCGCCGAGACCAGCTTGAGCCGTCGCGTGTTGGGCAGCCCGCTCTGGTACAGGGTCGGGCCGTGGCCGGCGATCCTGGGGTGCACGAGGAACTTGTACTCGTCGATCAAATCCAGCCGGTCCAGCTCGGTCGCGAGCTTGCCGCTACCGAGGAGCACGCCGGCGGGGGTCGCGTCCTTGAGCTTTTGCACGCCGGAGCGCAAGTCGCTGGCGATGGGGTGGCTGTTGGTCCACGGGAAGTCCGTTCGCGTCGACGACACGACGTACTTCGGCTTGACCTCCAGCTTGACCGCCCATTCGCGCACCTTCGGCGGCGCCTCCACGTCGCCACGGGCGACCGCCGGCCAGTAGGTCTCCATCATCTCGTAAGTGGCGCGGCCCCACAGCATCGCCCCACCCTCGTCCATGAGGCGCGTGAAGAAGGCGTGCGTCTCGTCGTCGGCGATTCCCTCCTGGTGGTCGACGCAGCCGTCCAGGGTGACGTTGAGGCTGAAGGTCAGAAGTCCCATGCGAATCTCCTCCGGGTTGCGCGGTCCGCTGGACTGTCGCTTGTCGACGAATACCTGCTCGGTCTGCTGAACCGGCCGCTTTCGGAGCGCGGCGCGGCCCCGCCCCTCACCGCTGGGTCTTGTCCTTCGCGTTCTGCGCCTCGATCCGTTCCCGCGCCGCCATCCAGTCCGCATCGCTCCACTGCCGCAGCTCGTAGAAATTGCCGCCCGTGGCCGCGGCGTGTCCGCCGTCCATCATGATCGACTGGCCGGTGAGCCAGTCGCATTGGCCCGGCGCCATGAGGAAGGCCGCCAGGTTCTGCAGCTCGCTCATCTCGCCGACGCGCCCCATCGGGTTGGTCTTCTTGCTGCGCGCGCCGGGCTCCTCGCCTGGGTTCAGGCGCTTGCTCATGCCCTCGGTCGGGATCTCGCCGGGGCCCACCGCGTTGAGGCGGATGCCGTAGCGCGCCCACTCCAGCGCCAGCGACTTGGTCATGACCTCGATGCCGGCCTTGCTCATGGCCGACGGCACGACGTACGGGCTGCCGTTGTCGACCCAGGTCACGATGATGCTCATCACGCTGCGGAACGGGCTGCCGGCCTTCCACTCGCCCGACTTGGCCTGCGCCACCCAGCGCTTGCCGACGGCCTGCGTCACGTAGAAGCTGCCGTGGAAGACGATGTTGGCGATGGCATCGAAGGCGCGCGGCGAGAGCGCCTCTGTCGGCGAAACGAAGTTGCCGGCCGCGTTGTTGATCAGCCCCGTGAGGCCGCCGCTGGCGAACAGCGACTCGACCATCTCGTCCACCGCCTGCGCATTGCGGATGTCGACGCCGAAGGCATCGACGCGCCGCCCCGGGAACTGCTGGCGCCATTCGGCCGCCGTCTCCTCCACCACCGACTGGCGTCGGCCGCAGATGGCGACGTCGGCGCCGAGGCTCAGGAATTGCTCCGACATCGACTTGCCGAGCCCGGTGCCGCCGCCGGTCACGAGGATGCGCTGGCCGGACATGAGGGTGGGTTGGAACATGGTGCTATCTCCTTGCATTGGTTGAGGTCGATGAAACGGTCAGAAGGTGTGAAGATTTCGTAGCGAGGGCGCCTGCCGGGAGGCCGGTTCGCGGAGCGGAACCGTACTCCAGTACGGTGACAACGCTAGTTGCGGCATAGGCTAACAATTGCGCGAAGCGCTTGTTATGCCGGAGCCAACGCCGCAGGCCCGAGATCGGTGGCCGCAGTAGAAAGATTCGCACCTTCTTCAATCGGGGACGAAATTCGCCTTGAACTTGAGCTCGTCCTCCGGCAGTTCCAGCGTGACGAGTTGCCCCATCTTGCCGTCCGACAAGCGGCACGCGGCAAACAGGCTGTACTTGCCCTTCAGGTAGTAGCTCGGCAGGTCGATCAGCGCGTACGGGTGCGGCACGAAGACCTGGTGCGCGAACACGGTGCGGTGCACGTTGCGCGGCGACGGAAAGAGCTTGTAGTCGGCGGTGTCGAAGGATCTGGCAATGGCCATGGCGGGTTCCCTGTAATTCGTCTGTTCGGTTGCGGCTCAGCCTTGGCGGAACTGCTTGCGCAAGAGCGAGCGATGGCGGGCGATGTGCGCCATCTGCGGCTCCGCGATGGTTCCGCCGAGGTCGACGCCGTCGCCGTTGAGCACCTCGTTGGCATAGGCCATGGCGCGGTTCACGACTTCCGCCTCGCTCACGCCCTGCTGTGCCGCCAGGTCGAGCGCGACGCGCTTCATGGCGCGTTGCGAGAGCAGCCACATGGCGCCAAAGGCATCCCACGCGGCGGCCGCTTCCTTGAACTTGTCGCGCTCGGCGAGGATTTCGTTGAGCGGCTTGGCGAGCAGTTCGTTCAGGTCGGCGAGTTGCCCGGCCATGGCCTCGTGCTGCGCTTGCGCGGCGAGCAGGGCGTCGCCGGCGTCCGCGATGGAGGCGCCGGCCGTGGATGGCTTGTCGGGTGGAGGCATGGTGCTGAAGAGGCCGGGATGGAGGTCGGCCGATCAGCAATTGTGGCGCGGCGCCGCAGTGGCGCGCCGCTTTCGCGAAAGCCCGGCCTACTTGAGCTGGGCCATGAACGTGGTGGGCGTGCCGAAGGAAGTCTGGCCGGCGCCAGACCGGGCGAGGTCCTCGTCCGTGCCCTTGCGCATCGAGAAGACAAAGGTGCAGGCCACCAGCGTGACGGTGACGAGCAACGTCCACCAGCCAAACGAGTAGATCAGGCCGACTGTCAACAAGGGCGCGAGCAGGAGGGCGAAGGTTCTCAGCATGGGCTTTTTGGTGTTGTCTATGTCGAAAGTATTATCCGTTACAAACAATACAAAATGTTAACCATGTGGGTTTTCACCTACAAGTCGACGGTAAGCCTCGCGTGTGGCCGGTGCCACCGACTCGAGCGCGAGCTGGTAGGAGGTCTGGTGCCTGGCCATCATCCGCGCGGAGGCCACGATCTTCGACTTGCAGAACCAGTGGCAGGTGTGCTGCATGAGGAACAACTCGGCCGACATCATGAACGCCTTGGCCTTGGGCGGTTGGTCGAGCGTGTTGGCCGCGGCGTCGGCGATGCCTTTCGCGTGGATGGCAAAGGCCTTGCGCACGTCGAAGGTGGCGGTGGGGAACAGCGTGTTGGCGAGCGGCAAGGCCAACGGGATCTTGCTGACGCGCGCGTCCACCTCGCCGACGCGCGAGAAGCCGGTGGCAAAGCGGTTGAACTGCGCGGAGAGGTCCAGCTCGGTGGTGCTCAACATGCTCCAGATCTGCGCCTGGCGCTCGGCATTGGGCTCGCCGAGGCAGCGCATGTAGCCGTCGGTCAGCTTCTCCATGAGCTTCTCGATCTCGTAGTTGCCGAGGTGGCTGCCCAGCAGTGCGATGCGGCGGCGCTGGTCGCGCGACTTGAGCACGAATGCGACGCCGCCGAGGAAGACGATGAGGATGAGGGTTTCCATGCTCAGGACGCAGCTCTCTTCGCGCGCTTGTCTGGAGGCGCCGATGGTGGAACGCTCACGCTCAATTGCCGGAGTTCGCGACGTAGTTCCCTTTCCAGTTCCTGCTCCGTTGGCAGGTGCAACTGGTACCGGCTCGTGAAGATGTTGCGCTCCTGCTGCTCACCCAGGGTATATCTCACGACTGCATCGTTCTTGTCGGGGCAAAGTATCAAGCCCAATGTCGGATTGTCCCCTTCGGTTCTGCGCTCCTGGTCGTAGAAGTTGACATAGAACTGGATTTGGCCGAGGTCTCCATGGGTGAGCTTTCCCACTTTCAGGTCGATCAACACATAGCACTTCAAGACCGTGTGATAGAAAACCAGGTCGATGTAGAAGTGATCGCCGTCGACGGTGATGCGCTCTTGCCGCGAGACAAACGCAAAGCCTTTGCCGAGTTCCATCAGGAAGGTCTGCAAGTTGTCGATAAGCGCTTGCTCCAGCGTGGACTCCGCCAAACGTGGAGATTCCGGCAGCCCGAGGAATTCGATCACGAGCGGGTCTTTCAGGGCATCGAGCGGTTGGATCACCTCGTGCCCATGCGTTGCGAGGCGCATCAGCCCCTTCTTGTCCTTGCTCTTGCCCAAGCGGTCGTAGAGCAGGGTAGCCATCTGCCGCGACAGTTCACGGACCGACCATGAATTGCGGATGGTCTCGATCTCGTAGAAGGCGCGCGCCTCTTGACGTCCCGCGCGCAGGAGTTGTCGGTAGTGGCTCCAGGACAGCGCGGGATGCAGCAACCCGGGCTGCCATTCGCCCTCCTCTTTCGAATTCCGCGACGGCGTCTCGGAAATCGAGCCTGCGAGCAAAGCCGGCGCAACGAACGAATTCCGAGACAGCGTCACGGAAATCAGCCGCGGGTAGTCGATATAGAACTGCCGGAACGCTTCCAGGTTGTCAACCGAATAGCCGCGCCCAAACTCCAGGTTCAATCTCGTCGACAGGTCCGAAAGAACCTTCGCACCATAACCGGCGCGGTGCTTCCCACTTTGCTCCTCTTCGACTATCTCCCTCCCTATCAGCCAGTTTGCGGCGACTTGCGAGGTATTGACCGTCCGTGCCACGGTGGCACGCGCGACGTCAAGGATCTCGCGCACCCGCGCGTACAACGGGGCGACGGTTGCGATGGATTTCTTTCCGGGCGGGATACGACTAAGGCGGGTAGCCAATCTTGTTCTCTCGGTGAGCTGCGCGCGATTATCGGGTCAGAGGCTGGACCGAACTGCGCCCGTTCGCCGCCTTCCCACCCCGCAATGCCGGCATGTCCAGCACACGAATACCTCCGTACTCCACCCGCAGCGCGCCTTGCGCCTCCAGCGTGCGCAGGGCCTGGTTCACGCGCTGGCGCGACAGGCCGATGAGGTAGGCCAGTTCCTGCTGCGTGATGCGCAGCAGCTCGCCCACGCCGGGGAACAGCACCGGATTGAACAGCGCCGCCAGGTTGCGGGCCACGCGCGTATCGGGGTTGTTGAGCCGGTCGGCCTCGCGCGCCGCGATGAACTGCCCGAGTCGCTCGTTCAACTGATTCATGACGAAGCGGTTGAAGCCGATCGAATGGTCCAGCAACCAGTGGAAGTCGTCGATCGGCAGGCCGGCGACGAGGCTGCGGCGCAGCGCCTGGATGTTGTAGCGATAGGGCTCGCGCTTGAGCGCCGTGCCCTCGCCGAACCAGCCGCCCGGCGGCAGGCCGCTGTAGGTCATGGAGGTGCCGTCGGCGTTGTCGTTGCTCATCTTGAGCAGGCCCTCGACCACGCCGAACCAGAAGGTCGGCGCGCGGCCGATGCGGCAGACCAGGTCGCCGGGATCGGCTTCGGCGACGGCGATGGCCGCCTCGGCGCGCTTGCGCTCGGTGGTGGAGAGCGTGTGCAGCCAGGGGATGTTGGCCAGTTCGTCGGCGGTGGCCGGCCGCGCGCGGTCGCGGATGGAACCGGCAGTCGGCGCTGCGCTCATCGGGAAACTCCGGGGAGTAGTGTCCCTAGGATTGTCGTTCGAACGACAAGTTGGCGTCAAAGTGCGGCCTACGATCCGGCGCAACGTGACCCTGCCTCCCCTCCCCGCCGACACCTTTCCGCGCCTGCTGGCCGCGCATGCGGCAAGGCAGTCGGACGCGCCCGCCGTGCGCGAGAAGGACCTCGGGATCTGGCAGACCTGGACCTGGGCCGGCGTGGCCACGGAGGTGCGCGAGATCGCCTGCGGGCTGGCGAGCCTGGGCTTCCGGCCCTTCGACAACCTGGCCATCGTCGGCGCCAACCGGCCGCATCTCTACATGGCCGTGGTGGCGGCGCAAAGCCTGCGCGGCGTGCCGGTGCCGCTCTACCAGGACGCCGTGGCCGGCGAGATGGTGTTCATGCTGCAGGACGCGGCCATCGACTTCGTCATCGCGGAAGACCAGGAGCAGGTCGACAAGCTGCTGGAGTGCCGCGAGCTGCAGGGTGCAGGCGGCTACCAGGGCCTGCGCCACATCGTCTACGACGACCCCAAGGGCCTGCGCCACTACGACCAGCCGGGCGTGATCGGCTACGAGCGGCTGCGCGAACTGGGCCGCGCCTTCGACGCCGCGAACGGCGGCTACTTCGATGCGGCCGTGGCAAGCGGCGTGGCCACCGACGTGGCGGTGATCCTCTACACCTCCGGCACCACCGGCCGGCCCAAGGGCGTGTGCCAGACGCACGCGAGCTTCATCGCGGCGGGCCATGGCGGCGTGGTCACCGACAGGCTCGGCCCCGGCGACAACATCATGAGCTACCTGCCGATGGCCTGGGTCGGCGACCATCTCTTCTCCGTCGCGCAGTGGCTGGTGGGCGGCTTCACGCTCAACTGCCCCGAGTCGGCCGAGACGGTGATGAACGACATGCGCGAGATCGGGCCGAGCTACTACTTCGGCCCGCCACGCACCTTCGAAGGTCTGCTCACGGCCGTGTCGATCCGCATGGAAGACGCGGCCGCGCCCAAGCGCTGGCTGTATGCGAAGTTCATGGCGCTGGCGCAGCGCGTGGGCGCCGACATCCTCAACGGCGCGCCGGTCGGGTTCGGTGACCGCTTCATGTACGGCATCGGCAACGCGGTGGTCTACGGGCCGCTGCGCAACGTGCTGGGCATGAGCCGCATCCGCGTGGCCTACACGGCCGGCGCGGCGATCGGGCCGGACCTGTTTCGCTTCTATCGCTCGATCGGCGTGAACCTGAAGCAGTTCTACGGCCAGACCGAGACCTGCGCCTATGTCTGCCTGCAGCAGGACGGAAAGGTGAAGCTGCAGACCGTGGGCACCGCCGCGCCGGGCATGGAACTGCGCATCGCCGACAACGGCGAGGTGCTGGTGCGCGGCGTGTCGGTGCTCAAGGAGTACTACAAGCGGCCCGACGCGACGGCCGAGGTGCTGGACGCCGACGGCTACTTCCACACCGGCGATGCGGGCGTGCTGGATGCCGAGGGCCACCTGCGCATCATCGACCGCGCGAAGGATGTCGGACGCATGAAGGCCGGCGCGATCTTTGCGCCCAACTACATCGAGAACAAGCTGAAGTTCTTCCCGCAGATCAAGGAAGCCGTGTGCTTCGGCAACGGGCGCGACGAGGTCTGTGCCTTCATCAACATCGACTTCGAAGCGGTGGGCAACTGGGCCGAACGGCGCGGGCTGCCGTATGGCGGCTACGTCGACTTGGCCTGCAAGCCCGAGGTGCTGGCGCTGGTGGCCGACTGCATCGCCAAGGTCAACGCCGACCTCGCCGCCGAGGAAGGCATGGCCGACACGCAGGTCGCGCGCTTCATGGTGCTGCACAAGGAACTGGACCCGGACGACGACGAGATGACCCGCACACGCAAGGTGCGGCGCGGCTTCGTGGCGGAGAAGTACGCGGTGCTGGTCGACGCGCTGTATGGCGGCAGGACGGAGCAGTTCATCGAGACGCAAGTGAAGTTCGAGGATGGACGCACGGGCGTTGTCAACGCGACGTTGAAGATCGTCGAGGCGAAGCGGTATGCGGCTGTGAGGGAGGCTGCATGAAACACGAACTTCCGGACGCAGAGGACGCGAAGGTTTCGCGAAGGACGCGAAAGAACTTCCAGGGAAATTTCTTCGAAGCTTCTTTGGTTTTCTTTCGCGTCCTTCGCGTATCTTCGCGTCCTTCGCGTACGGTCAAGTCCGCATTCCTGGAGCCCGTCCATGGCTAGGAAGACCGGCGACGTCATCCTCGACGTCCAGAACATCAGCCTCGGCTTCGGCGGCGTGAAGGCGCTGACGGACATCAGCTTCGACGTGCGCGAGCACGAGGTGCGGGCCATCATCGGGCCGAACGGCGCGGGCAAGAGCTCGATGCTCAACTGCATCAACGGCGTGTACCAGCCGCAGCACGGCAGCATCACCTTTCGCGGCAAGACCTTCAAGCACATGAACTCGCGCCAGGTGGCCGAGATGGGCGTGGCGCGGACCTTCCAGAACCTGGCGCTGTTCAAGGGCATGAGCGTGCTCGACAACATCATGTCCGGGCGCAACCTCAAGATGAAATGCGGGCTGCTCGCGCAGGCTTTGCGTTGGGGGCCGGCGGAGCGCGAGGAACTGCAGCATCGCGAGTTCGTCGAGCACATCATCGACTTCCTGGAAATCCAGGCGCACCGCAAGACGCCCGTCGGCCGCCTGCCCTACGGCCTGCAGAAGCGCGTCGACCTCGGCCGCGCGCTGGCGATGGAGCCGCAGGTGCTGCTGCTGGACGAGCCGATGGCCGGCATGAACGTGGAAGAGAAGCAGGACATGAGCCGCTTCATCCTCGACGTGAACGACGAGTTCGGCGCGACCATCGTGCTGATCGAGCACGACATGGGCGTGGTGATGGACATCTCGGACCGCGTGGTAGTGCTGGACTACGGCAAGAAGATCGGCGACGGCACGCCGGATGAAGTGCGGGCCAATCCGGAAGTGATCCGGGCCTACCTCGGGACGGAACACTGACATGAAACGACCTTCACGCGCGCGACGTTCGTTGCTGTCCCGGACAGCGGATCGGGTGCCGACGCAGGGGCTGGGGCGGGATCACGCCGACGGCGTACTCTGCTCCGCGAATGTCCCCCGGCCTTCGGCCTCCTCCTTTATTTCGCTGCGCAGAGCACACCATCGACGTGATCCAGACGCGCAGCGGTCGATCGGCCGGCACGACGCGGCTTGCCCTGTGCCGAGGGCATCGGGTGTCTCCCGCAGCGAAATAAAGGAGGAGGCCGCAGGCCGGGGGACATTCGCGGAGGGAGATACCCGGTGTCCTCGGCACACGCCCCCATCCAAGTCCCATCCGGCAGGCGGCCACTGACGTGGGCTTCTTCCTCGAAACCCTGTTCGGCGGCCTCATGGCCGGGATGCTTTATGCGCTGGTCGCACTGGGCTTCGTGCTGATCTTCAAGGCCTCGGGCGTCTTCAACTTCGCGCAGGGCGCGATGGTGCTCTTCGCGGCGCTGGCGATGGCACGCTTTGCCGAGTGGCTTCCGCAATGGTTCGGGTTCCAGAGCGCGTTGCTCGCGAACCTGCTGGCCTTCATCGTCGCGGCGCTGTGCATGGTCGTCGTGGCCTGGTTGATCGAACGGCTCGCGCTGCGGCACCTCGTCAACCAGGAGGGCATCACGTTGCTCATGGCCACGCTGGGCATCGCGAACATCCTCGACAGCGCCGGCCAGCTTCTCTTCGGCAGCGCCACCTACAAGATCGACATCGGCATGCCGAAGGACCCGATGCTCGTGCTGGAGAACGTGTTCGAAGGCGGCCTGCTGCTGAGCAAGGAAGACCTCTATGCTGCGGTGCTCGCGGCGGCGCTGGTGACGATGCTCACGCTGTTCTTCCAGAAGACCGCCACCGGCCGTGCTTTGCGAGCAGTGGCCGATGACCACCAGGCCGCGCAATCGATCGGCATTCCGCTGGCGCGCATCTGGGTCATCGTCTGGTCGATCGGCGGCTTTGTCGCACTTGTCGCGGGCGTGATCTGGGGCAGCAAGCTGGGCGTGCAGTACTCCATCTCGCTGGTGGCGCTGAAGGCCTTTCCGGTGGTGATCCTCGGTGGGCTGACCTCGGTGCCGGGCGCGATTCTGGGCGGACTGATCATCGGCGTGGGCGAGAAACTGTCGGAGATCTACCTCGGCCCCTACCTTGGCGGCGGCATCGAGAACTGGTTTGCCTACGTGCTCGCGCTGGCCGTCTTGCTGGTGCGACCGCAGGGTTTGTTCGGTGACAAGATCATCGACCGGGTCTGAAGGAAACCACGCGATGTTCTATCGGGAAAACGGCCAATTCAAGAGCAGCTACCGCGCCGACCTCGCGCTGTTCCCGGTCGCGCAGGATCGCTGGGCGATGCTGGTGCTCGCGGCCATCGCCTTCATCGCGCTGCCGATGGTCGCGAGCGACTACGCCTTCCGCGCGATCTTCATTCCGTTCCTGATCCTCTCGCTGGCCGCCATCGGGCTCAACATCCTGGTCGGCTATTGCGGGCAGATCTCGCTGGGTACCGGCGCCTTCATGGCGGTGGGCGCGTACGCGGCCTACAACCTGCAGGTGCGCTTCGATGGCATGCCATTGCTGGTCGCGCTCGTCGGCGGTGGCTTGTGCGCGACGGTGTTCGGCGTGTTGTTCGGCATTCCGAGCCTGCGCATTCGAGGGCTCTACCTTGCGGTGGCAACGCTGGCCGCGCAGTTCTTCGTCGACTGGTTCACCAACCGCGTGAAGTGGGTCACCAACGATTCGTCCTCCGGCTCGGTCAGCGTGCGCACGCTGCAGATGCTCGGCTTCGAGTTCAGCACGCCGATGCACAAGTACCTGCTGTGCCTCACGCTGGTAGTCGTCTTCGGACTGCTGGCCAAGAACCTGGTGCGCGGCGCGATCGGCCGCGAGTGGATGGCGATGCGCGACATGGACGTGGCGGCGGCCGTCATCGGCATCCGGCCGGTGTACGCCAAGCTCTCGGCCTTCGCGGTGAGCAGCTTCATCGTGGGCGTGGCCGGTGCGCTGTGGGGCTTCGTGCATCTCGGTGCGTGGGAGCCGTCGGCCTTCAGCATCGACAAGTCGCTGCAGCTGCTGTTCATGATCATCATCGGCGGGCTGGGCTCCATTGCCGGCAGCTTCTTCGGCGCGGGCTTCGTCGTGCTGCTGCCGCTGTTTCTCAACTACGTGCCGCACTGGCTGGGGCTGTCGATTTCCACGGGCACCGCGTCGCACCTGGAGCACATGATCTTCGGCGCCCTGATCGTGTTCTTCCTGATCGTCGAGCCGCATGGCCTCGCGCGCCTGTGGTCGACCGCACGGCAGAAGCTGCGCCTCTGGCCCTTCCCGCACTAGTTTTTCACCCGCAAAAAGTTCAGCGTTCAATCCAAGGAGACAAGACATGCATTTCAGCACTCTCGCCCGCGCCGCAGCGCTCACCGTTGCCGGGCTGTCGATGGTCACGGCCAGCACGCTCGCGCAGGCGCAGGCGGCCGAGCAGTTCATCCCGCTGCTGGTCTACCGCACCGGCCAGTTCGCGCCGCTGGGCATCCCATGGGCGGATGGCAAGCAGGACTACCTGAAGCTCGTCAACGCGCGCGACGGCGGCGTCAACGGCGTGAAGCTCACGTACGAGGAATGCGAGACAGCCTACGACGCGGCCAAGGGCGTGGAGTGCTACGAGCGCCTCAAGGGCAAGGGCACGGGCGCCTCCGGCTTCGACACGCAATCGACCGGCATCACCTTCGCGGTGACTGACAAGGCCTTCGTCGACAAGGTGACGGTGGAGACGCCGGGCTATGGCTTGTCGCAGTCTGTCGACGGCACGGTGTTCGAGTGGAACTTCCCGCTGCTCGGCACCTACTGGACGGCCGCCGACGTGATGCTGCAAGACATCGCGAAGAAGGAAAAAGGCAGCCTGAAGGGCAAGAAGATCGCGCTCGTGTACCACGACTCGCCGTATGGCAAGGAGCCGATCCCGCTGCTGCAGAAGCGCGCGGAGGCGGAAGGCTTCGAGTTGTCGCTGCTGCCCGTGACGCCACCCGGTGTCGAGCAGAAGTCGACCTGGCTTCAGATCCGCCAGGCCAAGCCTGACTACGTGCTCTTCTGGGCGGCCGGCGTCATGGTGCCTGCCGGCATTCGCGAGGCGCAGGCCAGCGGCTTTCCGCGCGACAAGATCTATGCGATCTGGTGGGCCGGCTCCGAGAGCGATGTGAAGGACATCGGCGATGGCGCCAAGGGCTACAACGCCATCACGCTGCACAACAGCGCGGCCAAGGACAAGGTTCAGGACGAGCTGAAGAAGTACGTCTACGACAAGGGCCAGGGCACCGGCTCGGCGTCGGACGCCGCGTCGATTGCGTACACGCGCGGGTTGATGATCTCGATGCTGCAGGTGGAGGCCATTCGCGCCGCGCAAGACAAGTTCGGCAAGGGCAAGTCGCTCACGCCGGAACAGGTCCGCTGGGGCTTCGAGAACCTCGACCTCACGACGGACAAGCTCAAGGCGCTGGGCTTCGGCGAGATCATGCGGCCGGTGAAGACCTCCTGCACCAACCACATGGGCAACGACTGGGCGCGCATCGCGCAGTGGAACGGCTCCAAGTGGGAGATCAAGTCGGACTGGTACCAGTCGGACAAGACGCATATCGATCCCATGATCAAGGAATACGCCGCCAAGTACGCCAAGGACAAGAACGTCAAGCCGCGCAGCTGCAGCTGAAGTCCTCCATGCAGCCGGCCAAGCCCCTGCTCGATGTCAACGGCATCGAGGTCATCTACAACCACGTGATCCTCGTGCTCAAGGGCGTGTCGCTCACGGTGCCCGAGGGCGGCATCGTGGCGCTGCTCGGCGGCAACGGCGCGGGCAAGACGACCACGCTGCGCGCCGTGAGCAACCTGCTCGCCGGCGAGCGTGGCGCGGTGACCAAGGGCACGATCGAGCTGCGCGGCGAGCGCATCGAGGCGCTCACGCCGGCCGAGCTGGTGCGGCGCGGGCTGGTGCAGGTGATGGAGGGGCGGCACTGCTTCGCGCACCTCACCATCGAGGAGAACCTCATGACCGGCGCCTACACGCGCAGCGACGGCAAGGCCGCGATCGCGGCGACGCTGGAGAAGGTCTACGCCTACTTCCCGCGGCTGAAGACGCGGCGCACGTCGCAGGCCGCGTACACCTCCGGTGGCGAGCAGCAGATGTGCGCCATCGGCCGCGCACTGATGGCCAACCCGAGCATGGTGCTGCTCGACGAGCCGTCGATGGGCCTCGCGCCGCAGATCGTCGACGAGGTCTTCGGCATCGTGAAGGACCTGAACGACAAGGAGCGCGTGACCTTCCTGCTCGCCGAGCAGAACACCAACATGGCTCTGCGCTACGCCGACTACGGCTACATCCTGGAAAGCGGCCGCATCGTGATGGACGGCAAGGCCGGCGACCTGGCGAACAATGAGGATGTCAAGGAGTTCTACCTCGGCGTCGGCGGCGCGGAGCGCAAGAGCTTCCGCGACGTGAAGAGCTACAAGCGCAGGAAACGGTGGCTGGCATGACGGATTTCTACGACGCACTGGAACTGCGCGACCCCGCGCAACGCGAGGCCGACCTGCTCATGGCCCTGCCCCGGCAGGTGGCGCATGCGCAGTCCGCGGCGCCGGCCTTCGCGCAGATCCTGAAGGACGTGGATGCGAACGCGGTGCGCAGCCGCGAGGCATTGGCCAAGCTGCCGGTCACGCGCAAGTCGGAGTTGCTGGAACGCCAGAAGGCGCAGCGCGCGACAGACCCGCTTGGCGGCTTCAGCGCCATCGTGCGCGGCCCGGCCATGCGGCGCGTGTTCGCAAGCCCCGGCACCATCTACGAGCCCGAGGGCACGGCCATCGACTACTGGCGCACCGCGCGCTCGTTGTACGCGGCGGGCTTTCGTAGCGGCGAGCTGATCCACAACAGCTTCAGCTACCACATGACCCCGGCCGGCGCGATCCTCGAGAACGGCGCGCATGCATTGGGTTGCACCGTGTTCCCCGGCGGCACTGGCCAGACTGAGCAGCAGCTCGAAGCGATGATCGAGCTGAAGCCCGACGGCTATGTCGGCACGCCGAGCTTCCTGAAGATCCTGGTCGAGAAGGCCGAGTCGCTCGACATCAAGCTGCCCAGCGTGACCAAGGCGATGGTCTCCGGCGAAGCCTTCCCGCCCAGCCTGCGCGACTGGCTGGCCGAGCGCGGCATCGGCGCCGTGCAAAGCTACGCGACCGCGGACTTGGGTCTCATCGCCTACGAGACCCGCGCGCATGAAGGCCTGGTGCTCGATGAAGGCGTGCTGCTGGAGATCGTGCGGCCCGGCACGGGTGACCCGGTGCCGGACGGCGAGGTGGGCGAAGTCGTGGTGACCACTTTCAATCGCGACTATCCGCTGGTGCGCTTCGGCACCGGCGACCTGTCGGCGGTGTTGGCCGGGCCATGCCCGACCGGCCGGACGAACACCCGCATCAAGGGCTGGCTCGGCCGGGCCGACCAGACTACAAAAGTGCGCGGCATGTTCGTACACCCCGGGCAGGTGGCCGAGGTGACAAAGCGTTTTGCCGAAATCGTCCGCGCACGCCTCGTCGTAGAAGGCGAGATGGCGCAGGACCGCATGACGCTGAAGGTCGAGGCGCCTGAAACCGCGGGCCTGTGCGAGCGCATTGCCGACGCGGTGCGCGATGTGACCAAGTTGCGCAGCGAAGTGGTCTGCGTGCCGGCGGGCAGCCTGCCGAACGATGGCAAGGTGATCGAGGACGCGCGCAGCTATCGATGAAATGGGGGGCCGCGCTTGCCGGATGACATCGGCGCGTCGGACGGTCAGGATCCCCGGCCGCGTCGCATGTGCCGGCGCAGTCGAGTCCCTCGGCGACGCCCGGAACTTGCAACGGGCGAAGCCGTGTTTTCAGAAGGAGTTGCACCCATGGAAACGCAAGAACTTCATCGCGGCCGTCTGATCGATCACATCCAGCTGGTCGTGCGGGACCTCCCCGCTTCGCAGGCCTTCTACACGGCGATCCTCGCGGTCCTGGACATTCCCATCGGCGGCACGGGCGAAGGCTTCTTCTGGGCCGACGAGCTGTTCGTCTCGACGAGTGAAAGCCAGGCAGCGCAAGGCGCCCTGACCGGACGCCATCACCTGGCCTTTCAGGCTCAGGACCGGGCCATGGTGGACGCGTTCTACAAAGCGGCACTCGCCCATGGCGGCAAGGACAACGGCGCGCCCGGCGAGCGTGCCTACCATCCGGGCTACTACGCGGCCTTCGTGCTTGACCCGGATGGCAACAACATCGAGGCCGTCTTTCATGGCGAGGCGAAGCGGAGTGCGCGATCGGTGCACATCATGTTTTGATCGCGCACGCAACTATGCGTCTCACCGGCTTGCGAAACCAATAAGCGCATTCGGCGTTCCTTGAGTCTGCACCCCGGATATCGAAGTGCAGATCCGCCTCCGGTGCGCGTTCAGCCCGCCGGCGCCGCGAGATCGAGATCGAGATGGATCACACCGCCGTCCCTGCGCCGGCGCAGCGGCAACCCGCTTCGCTGGAACACCGCCAGCATCGGCGCATTGCTTCCCAGCACTTCGGCTTCGAGGCGCATCAGGCCATGGCGCCGCGCCAGCGTGACCAGCGCGGCCAGCAGTTGACTCGCCAGGCCCTGGCCCTGGAAGTCCTCCTCGATCGTGAACGCCACCTCGGCCACCTTCGCACCATCGCTGTCGGTGTGGCCGACGTACGAGGCACTGCCGATGACGGTCTCGTCAGCATCGCTTCCGATCGTCACGACCAAGCCGGCCAGGTTCACGAAGTCGATCGCGGCAATGCGTTCGAAGGCCCGCTCCGGCAGTTCACTGCGCATCGCGAAGAAGCGGGTATAGATCGACTGCGGGTCCAGTTTCGCGAACGCAGTCTGCAGCCGCTCCTTGTCGCCCGGGTGCATGACACGAATCAGTGCCGGCCGGCCGTCGCGCAGCGTGATCGGTTGATGGAAGTCCAGGTCCTTGTCGCTCATTTTTCAGTTCGCTCCAAAGTCATGCAGGCATGGACCACGGCCGCCGCAGCGATCGTTCCGGGTGGCCAGACACTGCCCTCAACTCGTGACCGCTTCGATTGTCTCGCGGCCGCGATCACGCCGCCAGCGGTACTTCGTCATGACCAACGATCGCCAATACCTGGATCTCCATTCATCGGTGCATCGCGAGTCCTCCGCCGGGCATTCGGCCCGTCACAGCAACCCATGGCCCTCCAGTTCCTGCTCCAGCCGCTCCGCATCCACGAACAGGAAGGCCTGCAGGCCGGCCCTGACCGCGCCTTCGACATTGGCCGCGACATCGTCGATGAAGAGCACGCTGCCGGGCTGCACATCGAAGCGCTCGATGCTGCGCAGGTAGGCCGCGGCATCCGGCTTGGTGGCACCCACCATCGCCGACGTGACGATGCGCCCCTGGAGCTGCTGCCCGATCTCCGGGCACAGCGTTCCCATGTGCTCCGCCAGCATCGCCGAATTGTTCGTGAGCCCCGCGATCGCGCAGTGCTGCTTCACGCGTCCGACCAACGCCAGAACGCGCGCATCGGGCGCCATGCCCGCGCGGCGCGCAGCCAGCCAATCGTCGCGCGTCACGAGGTGCCCCAGGCGCTCGGACATCTCCCGCAGATACGCCTGCGCATCGACTTCACCGCGATCAGAACGTGTCTCCAGCCCCGAGCCCCAGACTGCCTCGCGCACGAACTCGGCGGTGTGGCCGGTCAATGCGCCCAGCGCAGCCTGGAACACCGCACGGTCGTACCGGCACAGCACGCCGTCGATGTCGAACAGGACCAGGTGCGGACGGGTTCGCGTGTGCATGTCGAGCCCATAGCAAGGATCACGCCCCGCCGCGCCGATACGCCCCCGGCGCGCTGCCGGTCCATCCCTTGAACGCGCGCTGGAAGGCCGCGCTGTCGGCGAAGCCCAGCTCGAAGGCGAGCGTCGCCAGCGGCACCGCGCTGGTGTTCAGCCGCACGATGGCGGTGTCGCGCCGCAGCTCGTCCTTCAGCGACTGGAAGGTCGTCCCTTCGCCCGCCAGGCGCCGCTGCAGCGTGGAGCCCGACATGTGCAGCGCCTCGGCCGTGGCCAGCAGGTCGGGCCAGCCGGGTTGCGCCTGTTGCAGGTGGCTTCGCACGCGCGCGGCGAGCGGGTCGTCGCCGCGCCGGGGCACGATCACCTGCGTGCGCGCATCGGCCAGGAAGGCGCGCAGCGCGGCCTCGTCGCGCCGCACCGGGCTGCGCAGGTAGCGCTCCTCGAACCACAAGGCTGAGTGCTGGCAGCCGAACTGCAGCGGCGCCGGAAACACCTTGCCGTAGCTGCCGGCGTAGGGCGGGCTCTGAAAGGCGAAGTCGAAGCGCGCGGCGGGCAATTGACCGCCCACCAGCCAGGCCAGCACGCGCCAGAAGATGCGCAGCAGCAGCTCGTGCACGAAGGTCGGTTGCGCGACGGCGGGGTTGTCGAAGCGAAGCGACAGGCCGGCCAGTTCGCCATCGCGCACCAGTTCCACCCGCACGTCATCCTGCAGCAGCCGGAAGGTGCGCGCGACGCGGCGGATCGCCACATCCAGCGTGGTCGCACTGATCGCCGAACGCGACATCAGCGCCAGGCTGCCACGCCGCAGCGGTCGCGACAGGAAGCCCAGACACTCGTCGTCCAAGCGCTCCATCAGCAACTGGAACAGCGTGAGGTACTGGTCGGCCGTCACGCGCGCGCCGGGCTCCTGCAGCAGCGCCGGCGCAATGCCCGCCTCCGCCAGCAAGGGGTCGCTCGCCAGGCCGCGCGCCTGCACGCCGGACACCATGCCTTGTACGAAAGCGATCGGGATCGTGACGGGCGGGCGCAGCATCGGAGGTCAGTCGGATTGGGGCCTTTTGCCATCGGATCGACGCAAACCGCAATCGTCCGCGAGGCCGCAGATTTCTACCATGGGGCACCAACAAGCAGGCCGCGGATTTCCCGAAGGCCCGAGGAGACAAGCACCATGTACTTCACCCAGGGACTGCACCGCGCCGTGCAGCAGCACCCCGACCGCGTCGCCGTTCGCTTCGCCGGCCGTCAGCGCACCTTCCGCGAATTCGCCGACCGTGTCGCGCGGCTCGCGGGCGCATTGCAGCAACTGGGCATGCAGCCCGGCGATCGCGTGGCGATGCTGTCGCTCAACTCCGACCGCTACCTCGAATACCAGATGGCCGTGCCTTGGGGCGGCGGCGTGCTCAACCCCTGCAACATCCGCTGGTCGGCGCCCGAGATCCTCTATTCGCTGAACGACTCGGGCTCGATCATCCTGCTGGTCGACGCGACCTTCGCGCCGCTGGTCGAGCCCTTCCGCCGCGATGCCGCCACGCTGCGCGCGGTGATCCATTGCGGCGACGGCGAGGCGCCCGCCGGCATGCTCGGCTATGAAGACCTGCTGCGCGAAGCCACGCCGGTGCCCGACGCAGTGCGCCGCGGCGAAGACCTGGCCGGCATCTTCTACACCGGCGGCACCACCGGCTTCCCCAAGGGCGTGATGCTGAGCCACACCAACCTGTGCAGCTCCGGGCTGGCCCTGCGCGCGGAAGGCCTGGCCTCGCCCGGCGGCACCTACCTGCACGCCGCGCCGATGTTCCACCTGGCCGACATGGGCATCGCGACGCCGCACTGGATCGAGGGCAACACGCACACGATCATCCCGATGTTCAACCCCGAGCAGGTGCTCGACACCATCGAGCGCGACCGCGTCACGCACACGCTGATGGTGCCGACGATGATCCAGATGCTGGTCGACCACCCGGCGATGCAGAAGCCGCGTGACCTGTCGTCGTTAAAGGGCATCGCCTATGGCGCCTCGCCGATTTCCGAGGCGGTGCTGGAACGCGCGATGGCCGCGCTGCCGGGCGTGGAATTCACGCAGGCCTATGGCATGACCGAGCTGTCGCCGGTGGCCACGGTCAACCCGGCCTGGTACCACACACCCGAGGCGCGCCATCTCGGCAAGCTGCGCTCTGCCGGGCGCGCCAGCCACTGCACGGAGGTGCGCATCGTCGACCCGTTCGGCGAGGAAGTGCCGCTCGGCACGGTCGGCGAAGTGGTGGTGCGCGGGCCCAACGTGATGCAGGGCTACTGGAACAAACCGGAGCTCACCGCAGCCGCGCTGCGCGACGGCTGGATGCACACCGGCGACGGCGCCCGGATGGACGCGGACGGTTTCATCTTCATCGCCGACCGGCTCAAGGACATGATCATCAGCGGCGGCGAGAACGTCTACTCGGCCGAGGTCGAGAACGCGATCGCGCAGCATCCCGCCGTCGCGGCCTGCGCGGTGATCGGCATCCCGAGCGAGGAATGGGGCGAGGCGGTGCATGCGGTGGTGGTGCGCAAGCCGCAACAGGAAGTGGAATGCGAGGCGTTGATCGCGCATTGCAAGGCGCTGATCGCCGGCTACAAGTGCCCGCGCAGCGTGGACTTCGCCGAGGCGCTGCCGCTGTCGGGGGCGGGCAAGGTGTTGAAAGTCAAGCTGCGAGAACCCTTCTGGGCAGGACGCGAACGCGCCGTGGCATGAACCCATTTTTCAGGAGCTATCCATGACCCAGGATGTATTTGTCGCCGGTGTCGGCATGATCCCCTTCACCAAGCCGGGCGCGAGCGAGCCCTATCCGCAGATGGCGGCCAAGGCCACGCGGCTGGCGCTGGCCGACGCCGGCATCGGCTATGAGCTGGTGCAGCAGGCCTATGTCGGTTATGTGTATGCAGACTCGACTGCAGGACAGGCCGCGCTCTACGAAGTCGGCATGAGCGGCATCCCGATCGTCAACGTCAACAACAACTGCTCCACCGGCTCGACCGCGCTGTTCCTCGCGCGGCAGGCGGTGGCCAGCGGCGCGGCCGAGTGCGTGCTGGCGCTGGGCTTCGAGCAAATGATGCCGGGCGCATTGGGCGCCGTCTTCAAGGACCGTCCCACGCCCTTCGAGCGCTTCGACAAGGCGACCGACGAACTCGTCGACGAGCGCGAGGTGCCGCTGGCGCTGCGCTACTTCGGCGGCGCCGGCCTGGCACACATGAAGCAGTACGGAACGAAGCTTTCCACCTTCGCGAAGGTGCGCGCCAAGGCCAGCCGCCATGCGGCCAACAACCCGCTCGCGCTGTTCCGCAACGTGGTGACGGAAGAAGAGGTGCTGAACACGCCGGTGATGTGGCCGGGCGTGATGACGCGGCTCATGGCCTGCCCGCCCACCTGCGGCGCGGCTGCGGCCATCGTCTGCTCGGCCGACTTCGCGCAGCGCCATGGCCTGAATCGCAGCGTGCGCATCAAGGCGCAGGCCATGACGACCGACAAGCCGATCAGCTTCGAGGCGCGCGACATGCGCGAGGTGGTCGGCTTCGGCATGGCGCAGGCCGCGGCGCAGCAGGTCTATGAAGCCGCGGGTATCGGCCCCGCCGATGTCGACGTGGTGGAGCTGCACGACTGCTTCGCGCACAACGAACTGCTGAGCTACGAGGCGCTGGGCCTGTGCCCTGTCGGCGGCGCAGAACAGTTCATCTGCGACGGCGACAACAGCTATGGCGGCAAGGTGGTCACGAATCCTTCCGGCGGCCTGTTGAGCAAGGGCCATCCGCTGGGCGCCACCGGTCTCGCGCAGTGCACCGAGCTGGTCCAGCAACTGCGCGGCACCGCAGACAAGCGCCAGGTGGAAGGCGCGCGGCTCGCGCTGCAACACAACCTCGGTCTCGGCGGCGCCTGTGTTGTCACCCTCTATGAACGCGTTTGAAAGTCGAGCCGACATGCACGAGCGCCAATGCTTTCGACGTTTGCTGACCGAAGCTTTTGTGGCCAGTGGTGGATCGGGTCGCACGACGCGGCGTGCCCGGTGTCCTCGGCCCACGCCCACCATCCTCGTTCCAAGTCCACGTAACACAGAGGAGCAACTGACATGATCGACAAGAAATGGATCGGCCACCAACTCGGCGCATCGGTGCTGCCGATCGAACGCAGCCGCCTGCAGTTCTTCGCCAAGGCCATCGGCGAGACCGACCCCGTCTACACCGATGCCGATGCCGCGCGCGCAGCGGGCTACCCGGATCTGCCCGCGCCACCCACCTTCCTCTTCGCGGCCGAACTCGACTCCGGCGCCTCCAACCAGTTGCTCGCCGACCTGCAGATCCCGCTGGCCAAGCTGCTGCATGGCGAGCAGGGCTTCAGCTACCACCGGGCGGCCTGCGTCGGCGACGTGGTCACCGTGCGCTCGACCATCGACGACATCTACGACAAGAAGAACGGCGCGCTTGAATTCGTCGTGAAGACTTCGCGCGCCACCAATCAACGCGATGAACTGGTGGCGGAGCTGCGCACCGTGATCGTTTGCAGGAACTGAATGCGGGAACCGTACGCAGAGGACGCGAAGGTTCCGCGAAGGACGCGAAAGAAAACCAAAAGATCTTGGAAGTCCTTTTGCGACCTTTGCGAAACCTTCGCGACCTTTGCGTTCGGCTGTCCGCTCCCGATTTCCACAAGGACTCCCATGACCTCACTCACCTTCGACACCGTGCAAGTCGGCGATGAACTTCCCGTCGTGCAACTGCCACCCGTCAACCGCACCGCGCTGGCCCTCTTCGCCGGCGCCTCCGGCGACCACAACCCGATTCACATCGACACCGACTTCGCGCGTCGCTCGGGCATGCCCGACGTGTTCGCGCAAGGGATGCTGGGCATGGCCTGGCTGGGCCGCGTCGTCACGGGCTGGGCGCCGCAAAGCCGGCTGCGCAAGTTCGAGGCGCGCTTCCAGGGCATCACGCACCTGGGCAATGCGATGCGATGCAGCGGGCGCGTGGTCGAGAAGCTCGACGACTACCACGGCGAGCGCTGCGTGCGCATCGAGGTGCACAGCGCCAACCAGTTCGGCCAGACCAGGATCGCGGGCGAGGCCATCGTCGCTCTCCCCTGAACCCCACAACGAAACACAACACATGACCACACGCAAGCTCGAAGGCAAGGTCGCCCTCATCACTGGCTCGGGCCGCGGCATCGGCCGCGCGATCGCGCTCAAGCTCGCCGGCGAGGGCGCGCGCATCGTCGTCAACGACCTCGACGCGGAACCGGCCAATGAGGCGGTGCAGGCGATCAAGGACATCGGGGGCGAGGCCGTGGCCTGCGCCGGCAACGTCACCGCATCCGACTTCGCCGAACGCTTCGTCGGCACGGCCGTCAGCGAGTTCAAGGGCCTGGACATCGTCATCAACAACGCCGGCTACACCTGGGACAACGTGGTCCAGAAGATGACCGACGAGCAGTGGTACGCGATGATCGACTGCCATCTCACCGCGCCCTTCCGCATCCTGCGCGCGGTGCAGCCGGTGATCCGCGCACTGAGCAAGGCCGACACCGAAGCCGGCCGGCGCGTGGTGCGCAAGGTGGTCAACATCTCGTCGATGGCGGGGCTGTTCGGCAACGCGGGGCAAGCCAACTATTCGGCCGCCAAGGCCGGGGTGGTCGGCATGACGCAGACGCTGGCCAAGGAATGGGGCCGCATGAACGTCACCGTCAACAGCGTGGCCTACGGGCTGATCAAGACGCGGCTCACCGGCAATGCGGCGGAAGCGGGCACGGCCAACATCGACGGGCGCGAGATCAAGGTCGGCGTGAACCCGGGCCTCATGGCGATGATGGAGCAGACCATTCCACTGGGCCGCGGCGGCACGCCCGAGGAAGCGGCGGGCGCGGTGTACATGCTGTGCATCCCCGAGTCGGACTACGTGAGCGGCCACACGCTGGTGTGCAGCGGCGGCTTGACCGGGTTCTAGGCGCATGGCTGCCCAGGTCCACACCACGCTGCAAGACGGCGTCGCCACGCTCACGCTTGACCGGCCGCAGGCACTCAATGCCTTGAGCCCGGAGCTCATCATCGACCTGGCAGCCGCCTTGCGGGCGAGCGCCGAGGACGAAGCCACGCGCGCCATCGTGCTGACCGGCACGGGTCGCGCGTTCTCCGCGGGCGGCGACATCGGCTGGTTCGGCGAAGTGCTTGCGGGCGGGCGCGAACATGCGCAGTCGGAGATCGCGGGCTACATGGAGCGTGAAGGCAATCCGCTGACGCTGGCCATCGCCGGCTGCCGCGTGCCCGTGGTCTGCGCGGTGAACGGGCCGTGCGTCGGCGGCGCGGTCGGCATCGCACTCGCGGCCGACATCGTGATCGCGGCACGCTCGGCCTACTTCCTCGTGCCGCAGGTGCCGCAACTCGGCGCGGTGCCGGACCTCGGCGCCACCTGGATGCTGTCCCGCCTGCTCGGCCGCAGCCGCGCACTCGGCATTGCGCTGCTGGGCGACCGCATCGAGGCCGCGCAAGCCGAGCAGTGGGGCCTGATCTGGCGGTGCGTGGACGACACAGCCCTTGCCGAGCAGGCGCAGGCCGTCGCGCAACGCCTGGGCAGCGCGTCGGCCGCCGCCGTGCGCGACACGCGCCGGCTCATCGACGACGCGCCATCCCACACGCTCGCTCGCCAGCTCGACGCGGAACGCGATGCCCAGCGCGCGCATGTGGGCGCCGACTTCTTCCATGCGGCTTGCACGCGCTTCCTGGCGCGCACCGCTCACGGCTGATTGAAGGCTCGTCGTTGATGCGGCTGGATGAATGCGGGATCGGACTTGGCCGTACGCGAAGGACGCGAAGGTTCCGCGAAGGACGCGAAAGAAAACCAGAAATTTTCTTTTGAATTTTTCGCGTCCTTCGCGCTTCTTCGCGTCCTTCGCGTACGGTCAAGTCCGCATGCCGACGAGCGTCGATCGACAACACAGCCGTCGAAGTGCCACGAGTCCGTGACACCCTGACCTGCGGCGTTTACTTCCCATCGTCGCGCCCTCAGAATTCGCTCTCCTCAACAGGAGAGCGCTCATGGATCTCGGACTCAAGGGCAAGCGCGCCGTCATCACCGGCGGCAGCCGGGGCATCGGTCGGGCCATCGCCGAATGCTTCGCGGACGAGGGGTCGCATGTGTCGGTGTGCGCGCGCAAGGCGGAGGAGGTGCAGGCAACAGTTGCCAGCCTCAAGGCCAAGGGGGTCGACGCTTTCGGCAAGGCGCTCGACGTGGCCGATGCGACGGCCCTGAGCGCATGGATCACCGCCGCCGGCGGGGAGCTGGGCGGAATCGATGCGCTGGTCTGCAACGTCAGCGCACTGGCCGTGGGCGACAGCGCGGAGACCTGGGAGAAGTCCTTCCGGACCGACATGATGCACACGGTCAACGCCGTGACCGCCGCGGTGCCCTTCCTCGAAAAGTCCGACAGCGCATCGATCGTGCTGATCTCCAGCGTCTCCGGTTTCGAGGTGGACTTCGCCGCCGGCTCCTACGGCGCGATGAAGGCGGCGCTGATCCACTATGCCAAGGGCCTCAGCCGCCAGCTCGTCGCCAAGGGCATCCGCGTCAACTGCGTGTCGCCGGGCAACACCTATTTCGACGGCGGCATCTGGCAGACCATCGAGAAGAACATGCCCGATCTCTACGCGTCCACGCTCAAGGTCAACCCCACCGGCAAGTTCGGCAGGCCGGACGAAGTGGCCAAGGGCGTGGTCTTCATTTCCAGCCCGGCCGCGAGCCGCATCTCCGGCACCAACCTCGTGATCGACGGTGCGCTCACCGTCGCCGTCTGACGAGAGCGACACCATGAGCGCACACGCCGGCCACACGCTCCATTCGATCCACAAGGACCACATCCACCACGGCTGGAACAACGCTTTCAAGCCAGCCCTGACGATCGCACCGGGCGACAGCATCGAATTCGAGACGCTCGACGCATCCTCGGGCCAGTTGATCAAGACATCGACCGCTGCCGATCTGGAAAAACTCGATCTCGGCCGCGTCAACCCGGTCACCGGCCCGGTCTGCATCGATGGCGCCCAGCCGGGCGATGCGCTCAAGGTCACGGTGCTTTCATTGAGGCCTTCCGGGTGGGGCTGGACCGGCAACATCCCCGGCTTCGGCCTGCTCACCGACCAGTTCCCGAACGCGCGCCTGCACCACTGGCACTACGACCCCGCACTGACGCCCGCGATGTACGGCCCCGGCGGCCGCGTGCCGCTGCGGCCCTTCACGGGCACCATCGGCGTCGCGCCCGCGGAGCCCGGCCTGCACAGCATCATTCCGCCGCGCAACGTCGGCGGCAACATGGACGCGCGCGACATCGCGGAAGGCTGCGAGCTGTACCTGCCCATCGAGGTCGAAGGCGCGATCTTCTCGGTCGGCGACACGCACGCGGCGCAGGGCGACGGCGAGGTCTGCGGCACCGCCATCGAGAGTCCGATCGACGTGGCGCTCAAGTTCGAGCTGGTCAAGGGCGCCAACCTGCGCATGCCGCGCTACGTCACGCGCGGCCCGGTCACCGACCATTTCGACAAGAAGGGCTACGAGGTCACGACCGGCATCGGGCCCGACCTCATGGCCGGCGCGCGCATGGCGGTGTCCGAGATGGTCGAGCTGCTCAGCAAGCGCTACGGCTACGAACCCATCGACGCCTACATGCTCTGCAGCGTGTGCGCCGACCTGCGCATCAGCTCGATCGTCGACGTGCCCAACTGGGTGGTCTCCTTCTATTTCCCCCGGATCGTCCTGGAGTAGCCGTGACCACCGTTCAGCGGACCTGAGGGCAATCCCGCGAAGCGATTTCCCCAGGCTGAGGTAGGGTTCGCATGCGCGCCGGGAGGCTCGCAGTCCGGCCGCAAAGGAGACTCTGATCACGTCAGCGTCTCCCTCACTACAACATCACGTCGGAGAAATCGATGAAGTATTTGCATGTGTGGAGCGTGGCCGCCGCGGCGACCCTGTTGACGGCTTGTGGCGGCGGCGACAGCGGCCCCAGCCTCGCGATCCCGCCGGTCGGCATTACGACGGTCAGCACCGGCAAGCTGGTGGAGCCGCAGGCCCCCGTGACGACGCTCACCAAGGCCCAGATCGACGCCGGCACCAAGGCCAGCGGCCTGCAGGCCCTGAGCGGCCCGGCGCTGTGCGATGTCAGCGTGGTCGCGCTCAACTACACCACGCTCGGCGCGAAGGGCGAAGCCACCAACGCATCGGGCGTGCTGCTGATGCCCGCGGGCAGCTGCGCCGGCAACATCGTGCCGCTGGTGGCCTATGCCAAGGGCACCGACGTGCAGAAGCCGCGCACGCTGGCCAACCCCGCCGACCCGGAGACCCAACTCCTCACCGCCATGTACGCCGCGCAAGGCTATGCGGTCGTGGCCACCGACTACCTCGGCTTTGCGAAGTCGCAGTACCCGTTCCATCCCTACCTGCATGCCGACTCCGAAGCGCGCTCGGTGCTCGACTCCATCCGCGCGGCGCGCACCGCCGTCACCAACCTGCAGGGCGCCCTGTCCGGCAAGATCATGTTCACCGGCTATTCGCAGGGCGGCCATTCGTCCATGGCGGCGCACCGCTCGGCCGAGCGCGACTACCCGTTCGAATTCAACGTGGTCGCCGGCGCGCACCTGGCCGGCCCGTACAACCTCTCGGGCGCGACCAAGCTCGGCATCGCTCCGCTGGGCTACCAGTTCTTCGTGCCCTTCCAGGTCACGGCCTACCAGAAGATCTACGGCGACCTCTATGCCAAGCCGAGCGATGCCTTCAAGGCGCCCTACGACAGCTACATCGAGGGCCTGCTGCCGAGCGCGACGCTCAACTACACCACCCTGGTGACCTCCGGCGCGCTGCCCGGCGCCAATGGCGAATCGCCTGCGCAAGTGCGTGACCTGATGTTCCAGCCGGCCTTCCTGGCGGACGCGCAAACCAATTCGAACAACACGTACTACCTCGCTGCGAAGAGGAACGACCTGTTCGGCTGGAGCCCGCGCGCGCGCACCCTGCTCTGCGGCGGCGCCGGCGACCCGACCGTGCCGCCAGCCGTGCACCAGATCCCGATGAAGGCCGACTTCGACGCACGCGGCGTGACGACGGTGACTTCGGTCGACGTCGATGCACAGATCCAGGCGACCTACGGCACCAACGGCGCCGCCCCCCAGGACCCGACCTCCGCCGCCTTCGCGACCTACTACGGCTCCTACCACGGGACCTACGAGCCGCCGTTCTGCCATGCCGCCGCGCGCCGTCTCTTCGACGCGCTGAAGTAGTCGACGAAGGTCAGCGCGCGCCGACCACGCGCGCGATCCAGGCGAGGAGGACGGCAAACACCTCCTCGCGATTGGTTTCGTTGAGCGTCTCGTGGCGCGCGCCGCCGAACACGTGACAGGACACGTCACGCAGGCCCGCTTCGCGATAGCGCTCGACCAGCGGATAGAACCATTGCGCCTTGTTGCTGACCGGGTCCTGGTCGCCGGTGAACAGGTACACCGGCAGGTCCGCCGGGATGCGCGACTGCATCGCCGCCGGCGCCAGCTCGGCCAGGCCCGCGAACATCGAGCCCATGCCCTCGGCCGTGACCGTGAAGCCGCACAGCGGATCGGCGATGTAGGCATCGACCTGGGCCGGGTCGCGGCTCAGCCAGTCGAAGGGCGTGCGCACGTCGGGCAGGGCGGCGTTCATGTCCTCCAGCCTGAAGCCGCTTTGCAGCGCGGCGCCCAGCAGGTCCAGCGCGGCCGTGCCGGAGAGCACCGCGCCCGCGAGCAGGTCGCTGTGCTTCACCAGGTAGTACTGCGTGGCGAAGGAGCCCATGCTGTGGCCGATGAGGATCAGCGGCAGGCCCGCATGCGCGGCGCGGGCATGGCGGCTGAGCTGCGCCATGTCGTCCACCAGGCCGTCGAAGCCGCGCGGGCCGAACTCGCCCAGTTCGCCGAGCGCCTGCGCCGACTTGCCATGGCCGCGATGCTCGTTCGCATAGACCACGCAGCCGGCCTGCGTGAGCGCATCGGCCAGCGCGCGATAGCGCAGCGAATGCTCGCCCATGCCATGGGCCAGCTGCACCACGGCGCGCGGCGCGCCGCTGCCCTGCCAGCGATGTGCCTCGATGGCGTGGCCGTCGTTGGCGGTGAGGTCGAAGTGCGTCTCGGTGCTGCTCGTCATGCGCTCGGTCTCCGTTTGAAGAAAGTGGACGGTCATCCTAAATGCCGCCCACCTCCCCCGTCACCGGCAAAACGATCCCCGTGATGTAGCTCGCGCACACCGGCGAGGCGAGGAACACATAGGCCGGCGACAACTCCTCCGGCTGCGCCACGCGCTTGAACACCGTGTCGTGGCCGAACTTCTTCACATCGCCGGCCTCCTTGTCGGCCGGGTTCAGCGGCGTCCACACCGGCCCCGGCGCCACGGCGTTGACGCGGATGCCCTTGTCGATGAGGTTCTGCGCCAGCGCCTTGGTGAAGGCATGTATCGCGCCCTTGGTGGCGGAATAGTCGAGCAGCTTGGCGCTGCCGGCCAGGCCGGTGACCGAGCCGGTATTGATGATCGAACTGCCGTTCTTCAGGTGCGGCACGGCCGCCCGCGCCATGCGCATGTAGCCGCCGATGTTGGTCTGCAGCGTGAGGTCGATCCGCTCGTCGGAAAGGTCCTCGATGCTGCTGGCATGCATCTGGAAGGCTGCGTTGTTGACCAGCACGTCGAGCTTGCCGAAGGCCTTCAGCGCCTTCTGCACCGCGCGCTCGCAGAAGGCGCTGCGCCGCACGTCGCCCGCAATCAGCACGCAGCGCTTTCCTTCCGCCTCGACGGCGGCGCGGGTCTGCTCGGCATCGGCCTTCTCGCTGAGATAGACGACTGCCACATCCGCGCCCTCACGCGCGAACAGCACGGCGACGGCGCGGCCGATGCCCGAATCGCCGCCGGTCACCAGCGCCGCCATGCCTTCGAGCTTGCCGCTACCCTGGTAGTCCGGCGCCAGGTAGCGCGGCTGCAGCTTCATGCCGGCCTCGCCGCCGGGCTTCCTGAGCTTGTCCGGCGGCAGGCGGCTGGGTTGCACCCGTGGCCCGGCCTGCACGGCCTTGCTGCTTTTCTTCGCGGCGGGCGCGGCGCGGTCACGCGCGTCCTGCCGGCGCTGGATCGCGGCGTGCTTGCGCACCAGCGCGGCCCTCGCGCCACCGCCGCCCGGGTTTGAACTTGCCATGGCCCATCTCCTTCATGTCAGTGCAGATGGGCCCGATGGTCGGGACAGGGGTGCGCCCCGCCTGTCGTCCGACACCGACGGAATTGCTGCGACATTTGCCCGTCGATACACAGTCTTACAAGGGAAATTCGCGAGGCGTCAGGCGCGGGTCAGTCGATAAGATTCCGCTTTTTTGGCCCAAGGCACATCCATGAAGAAACTGCTCGCATTCACCGCCGTCGCCGCAGCGGCGGTCGCCGCCACCCTGCCGGCGCAAGCCCAGGACTTCCCGGCCGGCAAGCCCATCACCATCATCGTGCCCTTCGCGGCCGGCGGCCCGACCGACCGCGTCGCGCGCGACCTGGCCGAGTCGATGCGCAAGCCCCTGGGCGACGTCAGCATCATCGTGGACAACGCGGCCGGCGCCGGCAGCACCATCGGCAATGCCAAGGCCGCCCGCGCCAAGGCCGACGGCTACACGCTGCTGCTCACGCACGTGGCCATGGCCACCACGCCGGTTCTGTACCGCAAGCTGCCCTACAACTACGAGACCGACTTCGAGTACCTGGGCATGATCAACGATGTGCCCATGACCGTCATCGGCAAGCCGCAGCTGGAAGCGAAGAACTTCAAGGAGTTGCGCGATTGGATCGGCAAGAGCGGCGGCAAGGTGAACCTGGGCAACGCGGGCATCGGCTCCGCATCGCACCTGTGCGGCCTGCTGTTCCAGAGCGAGCTGAAGGCCGACATGACCGCGGTGCCGTACAAGGGCACGGCGCCGGCCATCGCCGACCTGATCGGCGGGCAGATCGACATCCTCTGCGACCAGACCACCAACACCACCAGCCAGATCGAGGGGAAAAAAGTCATCCCCTACGGCGTGACCACGGTCAAGCGCCTGACCACGCCGGCCCTCAAGGACATCCCCACGCTGGACGAGTCCGGCCTCAAGGGCTTCCAGGTCACCATCTGGCACGGCCTGTATGCCCCCAAGGGCACGCCGGCGCCGGTGCTCAAGAAGATCAACGACGCGCTCAAGATCGCCCTGAAGGACCCGGAGTTCATCAAGAAGGAAGAAGGGCTGGGTGCGGTGGTGGTGCACGACAAGCGCGTGGAACCGGCGGAGCACAAGAAGTTCGTGCAGGCGGAGGTGGCGCGCTTTGGGCCGGTGATCAAGGCGGCTGGGCAGTACGCGGACTGAGGCGCTGCGCCTACCGGACGCTTCGCCACGGGCCACGGAAAGACATGGCGAACAAGCGTCCGACCACGATCGCCGAATACGTTCGTGGAACGCGAAGGCGACGCCTTCTGGTAAGTTGCATCCATGCACTCCGTCCCTGGCGTCTTCATGAGTCACAGCCATGCAGACAAGGCGTTTGTCCGGCGGCTGTCGGTCGATCTGGGCGCACTCGGGGCGCACGTCTGGCTGGACGAGGCGGAACTGATGGTAGGCGATTCGCTGTTCGAGAAGATCGAGGCAGCCATCGACCAGGTCGACCACCTGGTGGTCTTCATCGTTTCAGCGAAGGAGTTACCTCTCGAACGCTTGCCTCTTCTTGTCGGGGCTGCGGCGTCGTTGCACTTTGCGCTCTCGATTGGCAGGAAGTGAGTTTCGTAAGCATGATGTCCTCTAACCCGCCTCGTTCGCGTCCTTCTTTGCCGCTGGCGCGCATTCATCACGCCGCGCCCTCTGCGATGAGAGTACCGTTCGTTTCGCCAGCCTTGGGCTCAACCACCGGTCGAGCCGACCGTCTACGGCGTCGGCTCACCTCGTTCGTTAGCCTGCACGTATGAGCATCGCCGAAGCGCTCCGTCAAGTCTGCGAGATGTTGTCTTCAGGTAACTCCGCATCAGCCGCAGAGATACTGAGCGCTGTATTCCCGCCGCCTCCAGCATCTACTCCTCGTTCACCATGGCCGCTTGCGCGCTTAACCAAGGTTTTCGTTCGCGACGGCTTCAGCGATCGGTATTTCGGCGAGCCCCTCGTGTTTCCGGGAGCGCTGCGCGCGCTATCAGTACTTTCGCCGTCACTCTTTCCGTACCACCGCAACTGGAAGCAATCTCTCACGCACCCCGCATACTGGTCCCACTACCCGACTATCGATCATGTTGTCCCTGTCGCGCGTGGCGGCGCGGACGATGAATCGAACGTCGTTACCACCTCAATGCTCCGCAATGCTGCAAAGTCAAACTGGCTACAGAAGTGGCGCCGCAAATCTGAACAGCGCTTTAAGTGGAAACTCCGGGCTTGATGCCGGGCCGAGGAAGGTCTGGCGACAGGAGTTTCGATGGTCAAGAAATCAGCGCGGCGCACCCGCCGCACGTACACGCCGGTGTTCAAGGCCCAGGTGGCGGTGGCCGCTTTGCGTGAAGACAAGACTCTGGCCGAACTGGCCACGCAGTTCGAGCTGCACCCCAACCAGATCACGGAGTGGAAGCGGCAGTTGCTGGAGCACGCGGCCGAGGCCTTCGGTGGCGGCGCAGCGGCACCAGCCGAACCGGTCGACCTGAATCCGCTGCACGCCAAGATCGGGCAGCTGACGCTGGAGAATGATTTTTTAGAACGCGCGCTCACCAAGGCGGGATTGCTGAGCGCAAAGCGATGATCGACCGGAAAGAGCAACTGTCCGTCACGCGCCAAGCGCAGCTGCTGGGCATCAGCCGTGGCTCGGTGTACTACCTGCCACGGCCAGTGAGCGATGCCGACCTGGCGCTCATGCGCCGTCTGGACGAACTGCACTTGGAGCACCCATTCATGGGAGCGCGCATGCTGCGCGACCAGCTGCATCGCGAGGGTATCCAGGTTGGCCGCAGGCATGTGGGCACATTGATGCAGCGCATGGGCATCGCAGCGCTTGCGCCGCAACCGGGAACGAGCAAGCGCGCACCGGGCCACAAGATCTACCCGTACTTGCTGCGCAAGCTGGCGATCACGCGGGCCAATCAGGTGTGGGCGCTGGACACGACCTACATCCCGATGGCGCGCGGCTTCGTCTACCTCACTGCCGTGGTGGACGTGTTCAGCCGCCGCGTGCTGGCGCATCGTGTGGCCATCACGCTGGAGGCGATCCACGCCAAGGAAGTGATCGAGCGGGCCCTGGCCCTGTACGGTGCACCCGAGATCGTCAACACCGACCAGGGCAGCCAGTTCAGCGCCGAGGAGTTCACCGGCGCAGTGCTGGCCGCCGGTAGCAGGCTGTCGATGGACGGGCGCGGAGCCTGGAGGGACAACGTGTTCGTCGAGCGCCTGTGGCGCAGCGTGAAGTACGAGCGCGTGTACCTGAAGGCCTACGACAGCGTCAGCGCCGCGCGCGCCGACATTGCTGACTACCTGGCCTGGTACAACGCGCATCGCGCTCATTCGAGCCTGGATCGCTCTACGCCGGACGAAGCGTACTTCGCCGGCCTGCCGCCAGTGAAACTGGCCGCGTAAGATGAAGATCGCTGGTGCGCCCCGAGTTGCCCACCGCGTCGTGCGTTCGTCGCAAGCGACGCCCGCCGCCGTGGACAACTCTGCACCGTTGGCAAACCGCCCGGAATCCACTTAAGAATCGGGGAATGCTGTTCAGACAAGCGGGGCCACTTCTCTACTCTCGGAGCTCGGGTGGCCCACAGCGAGGGCGGCGCCCTCGGTTGCCACTTGGGATGGCCTGCTTGCTTGGTTTTGTCGCGAGTATGAGCAGAACGAGAAGCTACGTCACGAGCCATCGCTGCGCCAGTGGTACAAGGCGGCAAAGAGTGCCGGCTAACCCATCGTTGCACCCGACTCGCTACAGCGGGCCGACGTCCTTCGGCATACCTCGGTCCGCGAATCAGCCTCAACCTTACGCCCACGCGCTCACTCTTGCGTCACAAGGAAATACGAAGATGGCAGGACATCGAATCTTCTCCACTCCCTTCGCGGCGGTGTATCCCCTGTACGTGGAGAAGGCCAAACGCAAGGGGCGCACGCAAGAGGAGGTTGATCACGTCATTTGCTGGCTCACAGGCTATGACCGTGCCGGGTTGAAGCATCAGATCCAACAGAAGGCTGACTTCGAGAGCTTCTTTTCTCAAGCGCCAGCGATGCATCCAAATAGTGCTCTCATCAAAGGTGTGGTCTGTGGCGTACGTGTGGAGGAAGTTGAAGACCCGCTGATGAAAAGGATTCGTCAGTTGGACAAACTTGTCGACGAACTAGCGAAGGGCAAGGCCATGGAGAAGGTCCTTCGACAATGAGTCCTTCTAGGCAAGACGTATCGCTGCGCCAGGCTAGTCCAGCGGCCACGACATGGCGTCTGGCAACACCTGCGGCGCTGGCGCACGGCGCTTGGATGCGCGTGCCGACGTATCCACACCGCGCCACCACGGCTCGACGTCGTTCGCGTGCGCTGGCTCGACCGCTTCGCCCAGCCGGGGCATGACGAGTCGCGCGCCCATCTTGGCGCCCAGGTCCAGCAAGACGTCGGCTGGCTGGTGCCACGCATGCGTGGCGAGGCTGAAAGTGCCCCAGTGCACTGGCAGCAGGGCGCCACCGCCGAGCAACTCGAGGGCCTTGAGCGCGTTCTCCGGGCCAAGATGCATGTCACCCCAGGCTGGGTGGTAGGCACCGACCTCCAGCATCACCAGGTCAAACTTTCCCAGACGTTGGGCGATCTCGCGGTACTCGTCCGTGAGCCCTGTGTCGCCGCTGAAGAACACCGCATGCCGTGGCGAACGTATGGCGAGCGAAGACCACAGGGTGGCGTTGCGATCATCCAGTGAACGGCCCGAGAAATGCTGCGAGGGCGCGGCCGTGACCGTGACCTCGCTGTCGGGCAACTGGTACGTTTCCCACCAGTCGAGTTCGACGATGCGCTCGGGAGGCACGCCCCACGCTTCGAGGTGTGCGCCGACACCCAGCGAGGTCACGAAAGGCACGTCGAGCCTGGCCAGTTCGCGGATGGTCGGATAGTCCAGATGATCGTAGTGGTCGTGCGATACCACGACCAGGTCGATGGGGGGCAGCGCACGCAAGGGTACCGGTGCCGGCTGGAAGCGCTTGGGGCCGAACAGCCGTGATGGCGACGCGCGCGGCCCCCACACCGGATCGGTCAACACACGCAATCCTTCTATCTCGAGCAACACCGTCGAATGCCCAAGCCACGTGGCGCGCAGGCCGCTTGCGGGTGCATTCGCCCAGGCTGGCAACGGGTCCATCGACGGCAGCAGGCCCCGTGGCACGGTGCCTTCGGCGCCACATAGCAACTCGCTGATGGAAGGCATCTTTGCCTGCGGGTCGCGCAAGCCGGGACTGATCGGATGCAGGTTGCGGAAGCCTTTGCCATCCCAGCGCGGTGACGCCTTGATGCGTTCAAGCCGCGCGCCTTGTGGCTTCTTGCCGAAGGATTTCATGTTGCGCTCCCCTTCGCCGGTCAAGGCCGGCATAGTGACTGGTGTTGTGAATGAAAGTGTAGCTACTCAGCCTCATTTCGACAGCGACATCCGCTTCTGGCGAGGGTGGGCTGGCCGAGGCCGCACGGAGGCTGCCCCATGCCAATGAAGAAGTCCGTCCCTGCAGAAAATCCCGACGCATACATTGCCTCGCTCGCCGATTGGCAACGGCGCTGTGCGCAAGCACTGCGATCAACTGTCGTCAGTTCCGCACCGCTGCAAGAAGCCATCAAGTGGGGCCACCTGGTGTACTTTTCGAAGGGTCCCGTCCTTCTCATCCGCGCCGAGGAAGAGCGCATCCTCCTGGGTTTCTGGCGCGGCCAGCGTCTGTGGCATATCGAGCCGCGCTTGAAGCCGGGCGGAAAGTACGAGATGGCAACGTTGCATCTCGTGAAGGAAACGTCCCTTGAGCAGGCCACCGTGGTCAGGTTGGTCCAGGAAGCCGTTGCCCTCAACGAGCGTCACGGCGACCCGACTGCGGTGCCAGCCAAGATCACTTCGGCCGGATCGCGTCGGCCGTTTCCTGGATGACCACCGGCGGCGCGGATTCGACGTCTCGCGTCGAGTCCTGGTTGTAGGCCCATGGCAAGCCCAACTGCTCGCCGAGGCGGTTCAGCGCGCCAGCAATTGCGGACTGGCCCGCTCGCGCCGCTCGACCGTGTTCGGATGCATCGGCCGCAAGTAGTCATGCAGCGCCAATGCCGCCGCCCCCACCGCAGGCGCCAACAATCCGTGGCGCGCGCCGCGCACCACCGGCGGCGGCATGCCTGCTGCTTCCGCGTAGCGCTGCACCGTCTCGATGGCGCTTTGCAAAAACTCGGGATGGTTCACGCACGTCGAGCCACCGACGACGATGGCGCGCGGGTCGAAAGTGATCCACAGGTTCTGCAGCAGCACGCCCAGCATCTCGCCCGCGCGGCGCACGTCGCCTCGCTTCTTGCCGAGCATGCGCGAGCCGAAGAACGCTTCGGCGCAGCCGCGCCTGCCGCAGGAGCACAACGGCCCGTCGGCCTGCAGGATGCTGTGGCCGATCTCGCCGGCCATGCCCTGCGCGCCGGTGAAGAGGCGGTCGTTCAACACGATGCCGGCGCCCACGCCCACATCGCAATCGACAAAGATCAGCGGATCCTCGCCCTCGCCGTCGCAGAACTCGTATTCGCCGAGCGCGGCCACATCGGCTTCGTTCTGCAACTGCACCGGCACGCGTGGCAGGCCGGCCGCGGCGAACGCCTCGATGAGCCGGGGCAGCAGGTCGAGCCGGCGCCAGCCGAGGTTGGGTGCGAACAGCACGATGCCGGTGGCGTCGTCCACCGCGCCGGGCACGCCCACGCCGATGCCGGTGAGTTCGAGCCCGCGTTCAGCGATCTCGTCCCAGGCTTGCGCACACATCGCACCAGCCTGCGCGCAGACTGCGGCGGGCTCCGCGCTGTGCAACGGCTGCGCATCCAACCGCAGCACTTCGCCCAGCAGCGACACGCACACCACGCGCATTGTCTCGACCCCCACCTCGATGCCCACCAGCGCACGCACACGGTCGTTGATGGACAACGGCGTCGATGGCCGCCCCAGCCCATCGGTGACGGCCGCATCGGATTCGGTGAGCCAGCGGTCCTCGATCAGTTCGCGCACCAGCCCGCTCACCGTCGACTTGGTCAGCCCGCTCTCGCTCGCCAAGCGCGCCCGCGACAGGCCCGGCTGCGCACGCAACAGCCGCAGCAGAACGCTGCGGTTGATGCGCTTGAGCAGTTGCTGGTCACCGATCGTTTTCATATCCAGATTGATCAAGCTGTCCCATTCCAGAAACACCGCGGAACCGGCTTTGCCGGGCCGCTGGTGCTGCCCCCGGCGGGGGGTGAGAGTGGCGACACGAAGTGCCGCCACGACCTGGGGAGGAGCAACAGTTCATGCGTGCTCGGCCTGCGGCTTGCCCTCTGGCCGCTTGCCCGCGATGATCATCCCCAGCACCTCGTCCTCGGTCACGTCGGCGGTGCGATACGTTCCCACCAGCTTGCCGTTCTTCATCACCGCGAGGCGATCGCTCAGCGAGAACACATCGGGCATGTCGTGCGTGATCAGGAAGATGCCAACGCCGTCGGACTTGAGCTGCTTCACAAGCCCGCCGACCATCGCCGTCTCTTCCGGCCCGAGCGCCGCGCAGGGCTCGTCCATGATCAGGATGCGCGCATTGAAGTACAGCGCCCGCGAGATCGCCACCACCTGCCGCTGCCCGCCTGACAAGCCACGCACCGGCACGCGGATGTTGGTGAAGTTCTTGTTCAGCCGGTTGAACACCTTGCGCGCGGCGCCTTCCATGAAATGGTCGTCGAGCGTGCGCCACGGCGTGAGCTTCTCGCGCCCGAGGAACAGGTTCGACACCGAGT
Source organism: Variovorax sp. dw_954 (assembly GCF_018449755.1). Lineage (NCBI taxonomy): Bacteria > Pseudomonadati > Pseudomonadota > Betaproteobacteria > Burkholderiales > Comamonadaceae > Variovorax > Variovorax sp. dw_954. Next base: position 56,935 of record NZ_JAAVVD010000023.1, read on the forward strand.
CCAGGTTGTCGGCCAGCGCCAGCGTCTGGTAGATGGTCTCGATGCCCTGCGCCTGCGCCTCCGAAGGCGTGCGGATGTGGACCTTTTCGCCCGCGATGATCGTGTCGCCCGAGTCGATCGGGTAGGCACCCGCCAGCATCTTCATCAGCGTGGACTTGCCGGCGCCGTTGTGGCCCAGCAGCGCCACCACTTCGCCCGGGTAGAGGTTGACGCTGACGTCTTCCACCGCGTGCACGCCGCCGAAAGCCTTGCGGATGTTGCGCAGCTCGACCAGCGGCTTCGATTTGTCGATCGTGGCCATTTCAGCGATCTCCGAATTTCTTGCGATACAGCACATCGAACACGACGGCGATGATCAGCACCTGCCCGACGATCACCATGCGCTTGCCGATGGCCACGTCCAGCAGCAGCATGCCGCTGTCGAGCGACTGCATGATCAGCGCGCCCAGCACCGAGCCGAAGATCGAGCCGCTGCCGCCCGCGAGCGCCGTGCCGCCGATGACGGCCGCCGCGATCACATACAACTCCATGCCCGTGCCCAGCGAGTTGGTGCCCGCGTTGAGGCGCGCGATCGACACGATCGCGGCGATGGTGACCAGCACCGCCAGCAATGCGAACAGCATCAGCGTGACGCGCTTGACCGGAATGCCCACCAGCTCCGCCGCATCCGGGTTGCCGCCCATCGCGAACACGTAGCGCCCGAAGCGGGTGCGGTGCACGATGAAAGACAGCACGATGCCCACCACGGCCCAGATCAGCACAGGGATCGGAATGCCCTGCGGCGCGTCCTTGCCGGAGATCTGGTAGTGGTTCATGGCCCAGGCAAAGACCACCAGCACCGCGATCGGCACTGCCGTGAACATCAGGTCCACCGCCAGCGACTCCGTCGGCATCTCATAGCGTTGCAGCGCCCTGCGCTTCTGCATCATGCGGAACAACAGCACCAGCGCCACGATGCCCGTCAGCACCCATGTCGCCGTCACGCCGATGGCGCCGTCATAGCCACCGCCCAGGCGCTGGAAGAACTCGTCGCTGACCGGCTGCGTCTTGCCGTCCGCGACCAGGAAGGCCGCGCCGCGGAACGACATCAGGCCGCCCAGCGTCACGACGAACGAAGGCACCCCCAGCACCGCCGTGAGCCATCCCTGATAGATCGACACCAGCAAGGCCACCGCGAGGCCCGCGAGGCAAGCCGTCGGCCAGGACCAGCCCGAGGTGTATTGCAGGTAGGCGATCAGCACGCCGACGAAACCCATCACCGAGCCCACCGACAGGTCGATGTGCCGCGCGACGATCACCAGCACCATCACCGTCGCCACGATGCCGACCACGGCCGTCTGCTGCGCGACGTTGTAGAGATTCTCCGGCGACAGGAACACGCCGCCCGAGAAGATGTTGAACACCACACCCATCACGATGAGCAGCACGCTCATCAACAACAGGCGAAGGTCGACGCCGCTGCGGCGCCAGATTGGCAAAGGCTTGTTCATAAAAAACTCCCATCGACGATTTGCAGGTACGCGTTCCAGCGAGCGGGATTCAAGGCGGGCGCGAGCGATGCACCGCGGCCCTCACCCCAACCCTCTCCCCGAGGGGAGAGGGAGTTGCACGCGAGCAGCCTCTGCAGAGCGAGATCGCGTGAAACACCGCGGAACCGGCTTTGCCGGGCCGCTGGTGTTGCCCCCTCGAGGGGCCGAGGGCCGCGGCTCCAAGCCTGCCTGCGCAGGCTTGGACGGCCCGCAGGAGCAGCCGCCTCTGGCGGCCGCCCGGGCGCCGCAGGCGCCGCGGGGGTGGGCCTTACTTGCAGGCCGCGGGAGCCTTGTCCCCGCTCACGCCCTTGCACAGTTCGTCCTTCTTGATCCAGCCGGCCTTCACCACCACGTCGAGGTTGGCCTTGGTGATCGGCACCGGCGTCAGGAAGCGCGATTGCAGGGCGATCTTCTTTTCGCCCTTGTCCCAGCTGGTGGCCTTGTCCACGGGCTTGCCGGCAGCGAGCGCCAGCGCGGCATCGGCGGCTTCCTTGCCGAGTTCGCGAGAGTCCTTCCACACCGACACGGTCTGCGTGCCCTGCGCCACGCGGTTCAGCGCGGCGAAGTCGGCGTCCTGTCCCGACACGGGAATGCCCTTGACGCCCTTGGAAGTCAGCGCCGCCACCGCCCCGCCGGCCGTGCCGTCGTTGGAGGCCACCACGGCATCGACCTTGCCGCCGGCCTTGGTCAGGATCTGTTCCATGTTCTTCTGGGCGACCTCGGGCTTCCAGCCGTCGGTGTACTCGTCGCCGACGATCTTGATGTCGCCCTTCTTCACCGCTTCCGCGACGACTTCCTGCTGGCCCGCGCGCAGGAAGTTGGCGTTCGGGTCGGTCGGCGAGCCCTTGATGAACACGTAGTTGCCCTTGGGCGCGAGCTTGAACACCTCGCGCGCCTGCATGCGGCCGACCTCGGTGTTGTCGAAGGTGATGTAGAACACGCCGGGCGCTTCGATCAGGCGGTCATAGGCAATGACAGGCACCTTCTGGCGCACGGCCTTGGTGACGGCCGGCAGGATCGCGTCCTTGTCCATCGCCAGGACGATCAGCGCCTTGGCGCCCTTGGCCATCAGGCCTTCGATGTCGCCGAGCTGCTTCTCGGGCGAACCGCCGGCGTCGGCGCTGATGTACTTGGCGCCATGCTTTTCAAGCTCCGCCTTGATCGCGGCCTCGTCGGTCTTCCAGCGCTCCTCCTGGAAGTTGGACCAGCTCACGCCGACCACGGTCTGGGCGCAGGCGCCGAAAGCAGCGAGGCCCAGGGCCACGGCTGTGAGAGTGCTCTTGAATTGCATGTGGAAGTCTCCGGCTAGGGAAGTTGGTAAGTCACCGCTCAGTGATTAGTTCGGCTGACAAACTAACTATCCCATCGTCGGGACTTTTTGCACATCAGGGTAAGCCCGGGGCATGCGTCCCTTGTGGAGACGCAGCGCCTGCCGCATCACGGCCCGGCGCGGGTCGCGCCGTGGCTAAGGAAACTGCACCACCGGCCCGTTCGCCTTCGTGCCCGGCGGCAGATACGCCGGCGCCGCCACGCCGGCCGAACCCAGCGACCGCGTGTAGGCGTAGATGGCCTTGAGATCGGTATCGGTCATCGCGCGCACGTTGAACCACGGCATGGGCGGGCGCGGCTCCATGCGGCGGGCGTGCTGCAGCCATTGCTGCTCGCTCATGCCGGCCAGCAGCAAGCGCAGGTTGGTCGGATAAGTCGTCCCCCATGGGCCGGCCCAACCCAGCGCATCGCCGGTGAGCCAGAGCTTCTCGTCGACCTTGCCGTTCTGCGGCGCGTAGCCGGGTGTGTGGCAGTCGTTGCAGCCGGCGGTCTGCACCAGGTAGCGGCCACGCTGCAGCTGGCTTGTGGGCGCCTTGGCCGACGCGGCGCTTTCGGCCAGGGCGACCGTGCAGGCGCTCGCGAGCAGCAGCGCGGCAACGGAGGGCAAGTGCTTCTTCGTCATCATGGGGACTTCTCCTGCTTGGGGGTTGGCAATGCGGCGTTGACCAGGGCGCGGATGGCCCAGCGGCGGACCTTGCGCGCCTCGGCATCGTCCAGGCGCAGCACGTCCTTGAAGACGAGCATGGATTCGGTGCCCATGACCAGCGCGAGCGCGTGCTGGAGGTTGCGCAGCCCCGCGGGGCTGAAGCGGGCACGCGTCGGGCCCAGCGCCGCCTCGATCAGCGGCGAACGCCGGTTCTGGCGTGCGGGCAACTGCGGGTCGACCTCGCCGCGTGCGCTGCGCGCCAGCGACTGCGCCAGCATCATGCGCAAGGTCACTTCGTTGGCCTGCATCATGGCCTGCAGCGCATCGTCGATGCGTTCCAGCCGCGCGATCGGATTGCTCGCCGGCACGCCAGCCAGGATCTGCTCAGCCTGCGGCGTGTCGACGTCGATCGAGGCCTCCAGGTACAGCGTCTCGACCTTCGGAAAGTAGCGGTAGGCCGTGGCACGCGAAACCATCGCCTGCACAGCGACGGCCTCCAGCGTGGGCCGGCCGCCCAGGCGCATGAGTTCCGATGCGGCCTGGAGCAAGGCCTGTCGCGTGCGCTGCTTCTGCTGGTGCCGCAGGTCCAGCGGCGTCATGCGGCGGCGGTGGTCTCGGCCTGCGGCAACTGCTGCAGGACGGCGGCAAGGTCGATCCACACGTTCTCCCGGTTGATCTGGCCCGCGTCGGAAAATTCGACCACGTGCAGCAGCCGGAAGCGCAAGGGACGGCCATGCCCGTCCAGGCCGAACGGGCGCCCGGACGCCCTGCCGCTCCAGAGCGAATCGTCGACCATGAAGTTGTGGCCGTAGAGACGGCGCAGCGACTTCACCTTGCCGTCGGTGAGATCCGCGAACAGGGCTTCGTAGAAGGGCCGCGCGGCGTCACGCCCGCGAGTCGGCCCGGTGGGCCAGCCGACGATGTCGTGCTCGACCGTCGGCGACAGCGTGGCCAGGACGCCGGCCACGTCGTCATGCGCCTCGAAACCGAAATGCTCGTCGAGCTTGCGGTCCATTTCTTCGTGGGTGAGCGGCATGGGAATTCCTTTCAGGCTGGAAAGAGACTCCCTGCTCATGAGATAGAAATCTCATGACAAGAATGTTAGATCGCGAGCGTGCGTTTGCAAGTGAACTGCGTCACTCCCGGCATGCGGCAAATTCAACCTGGCGTCTTCGCGAACCAGCGCGAGGCTACGATTCGACGGCAGGTCCATACCTCAGCTCAAACGCGCCGGTCCAGGCGCACCTGAAAGGCGCCGCCATGTCACTTGTCAGCTTCGAAGTCGATGCGGAGATCTGCGTCATCACCATCAACCGTCCGGAAAAACGCAACGCCGTCGACGGCCCCACGGCGCTGGAACTTCGCACTGCGTTCGAGCGCTTCGAAGCCGACCCCGCCCTGCGCGTGGCGATCCTGACCGGCGCGGGCGACAACTTCTGCGCCGGCGCCGATCTCTCGGCGGTGGGCGATCCAGCGCTTCGCAACGAACTGGATCCGGAAGGCGGCCGCAACGCGCCCATGGGCCCGACGCGCATGGCGCTGTCGAAGCCGTTGATCGCGGCCATCAGCGGCTACGCGGTGGCCGGCGGCCTGGAACTCGCCTTGCTGGCCGATCTGCGCGTAGCGGATCCCGACGCCGTACTTGGCGTGTTTTGCCGGCGCTGGGGCGTCCCGCTGATCGATGGCGGCACGGTGCGCCTGCCGCGCATCGTCGGCATGGCCCGTGCGCTCGACCTGATCCTGACCGGCCGTCCGGTGGCTGCGCCGGAAGCGTTGGCGATGGGCTTGCTCAACCGCGTCACCGCAGCCGGCAACGCGCTGGCCGAAGCCAGGTCACTGGCCCGCGATATCGCCGCCTTCCCGCAGCAATGCATGCTGAACGACCGCCACTCGGCCTACGCGCAGTGGGACCTGCCGCTGGCCGACGCGCTTCGGCAGGAAGGCATGCGCGGCGTGCCGATCGTCGCGGCAGAAGGGAAGGCCGGCGCCGAGCGCTTCGCCGAGGGTGCGGGGCGACACGGCAATTTCACCGGCAATTGACCGGCGCATGGATCACGCGCCAAACCCCCCGTCGATCGTCAGGCTCGCTCCCGTCACATAGCCCCCGTCCGGCCCCGCCAGGTACGCCACCATGCCGGCAATGTCCTCCCCCGTGCCGAAGTGCGGGATCGCCATCAGTGAGCGCAGGCCGTCCGCGTTCGGCCCGTCGGCCGGGTTCATGTCGGTGTCGACCGGGCCGGGCTGCACGTTGTTGATCGTGATGCCGCGCGGGCCGAGGTCGCGCGCCAGGCCCTTGACCAACCCGACCAGCGCCGCCTTGCTCATCGCATAGGCGCTGCCGCCGGCAAAGGGCATGCGCTCGGCATTCGTGCTGCCGATGTTGATGACCCTGCCGCCCTGCGCCATGTGCGCGGTCGCGGCCTTGGTGGCGACGAAAACGGCGCGCACGTTGACCGCCAGCGTGCGGTCGAAGTCTTCCACCGAGAGCTGGTCCACCGTGCCAAGCAGCAGCACGCCCGCGCTGTTGACCAGGATGTCGAGGCGGCCGTGTTCGGCCGCGGCCTTGTCGATTCCGGCGGAGAGCGCCGCGGCGTCGGCGCTGTCGATGCGCACGGCCTGGGCGCGGCCGCCCGCGGCTTCGACGCTGCGCACCAGTTCATCCGCAGGCGCTTGCGAGGCCGCATAGCTGAAGACGACGTTCGCGCCATCGGCGGCCAGGCGGCGCACGATCGCGGCGCCGATGCCGCGGGAGCCGCCGGTGACGAAGGCAACCTTGCCAGCGAGCGAGAGGGAGTTTGCAGAGGTGGTCATGATGATCTTTCGAGGGAATGTGTTGAACAGGCCTCCAGTTTGGGGATTCCCATCTGTTCCCGGTAGCCATCAAAAACCTCAATGACTTGCAACCACTGGTTGAAAATGGCAACGATGGAACCCCTCACCCATCTCGAATCCTTCGTCCAGAGCGCCGAGGCCGGCAGCTTCTCCGCCGCCGCGCGGCGCCTGGGCCTGACGCCAGCCGCCGTCAGCAAGAACGTCGCGCGCCTGGAGGCCAGCCTGGGCGTGCGGCTGTTCCAGCGCAGTACGCGGCGGCTCGCCCTCACCGAGACCGGCGAGGGCTTCCTGCGCCAGGTGAGCGGCGGCCTGGCCACGCTGCAGGATGCGCTGGCCAGCGTGGCCACCGTCGGCGGCGAGCCGGCCGGCACGCTCAAGGTCAGCATGGGCCAAGCCTTCGGCCGCGCCTACGTGGTGCCGCTGCTCGGCGACTTCCTCGCGCGCTACCCGGCCGTCGTGCCCGACTGGCATTTCGACAACCGCCAGGTCGACCTGATCGGCGAAGGCTTCGACGCGGCCATCGGCGGCGGCATCGAGCTGTCGCCGGGGCTGGTGGCGCGGGAGCTGGCGCGCGTCGACGTGGTGGCGGTGGCTTCGCCGCGCTACATGGCGGGCCGGGTTGCGCCCCGGCATCCCTCCGACCTCGCGACCTTCGACGGCATCGTGCGGCGCTCGTCGCCGACCGGGCGCATGCGCAGTTGGACGCTGCGCAACGCAACCGGCGATGAAGGCGCGGCCGACCTGCGCGCCCGCATCGTGTTCAGCGACCCGGAGGCCATCGCCCAGGCCGTGCGGATGGACCTCGGCGTGGCGCTGCTGCCGATGCCCTTCGCCGCAGCCGGGCTGGCCAGCGGGGAGTTCGTGCGACTGCTGCCCGGCTGGGCCGCCGACATGGGCCAGTTGTCGCTGTACTACCCGAGCAAGAAGCTGCTGCCGGCCAAGACACGCGTGTTCGTCGACTTCGTGGTCGAGCGCTTCCGCGAGGCCGGCTTCGCGCCGAGGATGAAGGGCCATTGAGCATTGAAATTGCCGTTGACTACAGCGGCGCGGCTTGGGTAACTACGGGCAACGGATCGCCCGCTTCGCGCTTACAACGAGCGCGATGACCTCCCCGCAACCCACCTCCCCGAAAGCCGGCATGACCCTCCTCTCCAAGCCGAATCGGCGCGTCGCCCTGGCCGCAAGCGCAGCGGCCACGCTGCTGCTGCTCGCAGGTCCCGCCACCGCCCAGGACAAATGGCCCACCAAGCCTGTGCGCATCGTCGTGCCCTTCGCGGCCGGCGGCACCACCGACATCCTGGCGCGCGCCGTGGCGCCGGAGCTGTCGAAGGCCTTCGGCCAGCAGTTCATCGTCGACAACCGCGGGGGCGCCGGCGGCAACATCGGCGCCGAGGTGGTGGCCCATGCGCCGCCCGACGGCTACACGCTGCTCATGGGCACGGTGGGCACGCACGGCATCAACCGCGCGCTGTACAACAAGCTGCCTTACGACCCGATCAAGGACTTCGAACCCATCACGCTCGTCGCCGCCGTGCCGAACGTGATGGAGATGAACGCCGACAAGGCCCGGGAGATGGGCATCAAGAACGTGGCCGACTTCATCAAGTACGCCAGGAGCCATCCGGGCAAGCTCAACATGGCGTCGAGCGGCAGCGGCACCTCGATCCATCTGTCCGGCGAGCTGTTCAAGAGCATGTCCGGCAGCTTCATGACGCACATCCCGTACAAGGGCTCCGGCCCGGCGTTGATGGACATGGTGGCCGGCAATGCCGACGTGATGTTCGACAACCTGCCCTCGTCGATGCAGCAGATCAAGGGCGGCAAGCTGATAGCGCTGGCCGTGACGAGTTCGAAGCGTTCTGCCGCGCTGCCCGACGTGCCCACGGTCGAGGAAGCCGGCGGCCCTGCGCTCAAGGGCTTCGAGGCCAGTTCGTGGTTCGGCCTGCTCGCGCCCGCCGGCACGCCGCCCGAGATCGTCAACCGCATCCAGCAGGAAGTCGCCAAGTCGCTGAACACGCCGGCCATCAAGGAAAAGATGCTGGCCCAGGGCGCCATCCCGAGCGGCAACACCCCGGCGGAATTCACGAAGCTGATCGCGAGCGAGCACATCAAGTGGGCGAAGGTGGTGAAGGACTCCGGCGCCAAAGTCGACTGACCCCGAAGGTGTGAATATTTCTACTGCGGACGCCGATCTCGGGCCTGCGCTCCTCGCCGTACAGAAGTACGGCTGCGGTGCGCGAGCCGGCCTCCCGGCTGGCGCCCTCGCTACGAAATCTTCACACCTTCTGCGCTGGCTTTGATCAAGACCATAGCTGACTGCACTGGAGCCATCTGGACGGCCCGCCTGGCCAGAAACGGCACCGGAACTTAATTGCAAAGTAGTCAATTGCCGACAACGTGAACCCCGGCCTTGGCACACAGTCCAAGGCTCATCCAGTCAGGAGTGGGTTCATGACGACCGCTTGCGGTATCTGCGGAAAGCTCAATCGGAAGAATGCCAGGTTCTGCGTCGGCTGCGCTGCGCGGCTTGGCGTCGAGCCGGTGGTTACTTCCATCCCGGGGCCGACGTTTGCGGACTCGCGCCGCGACGTGGGCTTCGACTCTACGCGCACCGCCACCGATCATTCCCGGCCGACGCCCTTGCGCGCTGCGGCGCCCGCGCGCGAGCCAGCAATGTTTTGGCTGCGCGCCGGGCTGGCCGGCCTGGTGCTGCTGATCGGCTTCGTGGGTTGGTGCATGTATGTGCTGACCTCCCACAAGGCGGCGGTGGTGCCGCTGCAGGCCAGTACGAACGCGTCGGTTCCGTCCAGCGAATCCCGACCTCAGGCGGAATCGGCGCCGACCGTTGCTTCGCCCTTCGCGCCGGTAGCAACACCAACATTAGCGGAGTCACCAGCACCGGGAGCGTCGAGCCGCGTCGCCACCCTCCCGCCCCTCGCCCCCGCCGCAAGGCCCCCGCCGGCCACCGGTACGGAAGCCGATGCATCCATCGCCGCGACTTCTCCTTCGACCGCCGGTCGCGGCGCTGACGCGGCGCGCAGCCGCCTCACGACCGCGCCACGCAGCTACGCCCGCGAGCGCAGCCGCCGTCAGGAGTCGCCGGACACCGACACCAGCGGCTTGGCGCCAAACTTCGGCTGGGTCGCGCCTTTGCGCGAACCGGCGAACACCTTGAATCCAGGCTACGCCGATCCAGGGCCACCCGTGGTCCCCGGCCCCGGCCCGCGCTATGCCTCGTCGATTCCATCGCCCGTGGAGGCCCCGCCCGCCTATGAAGGCGTCGCTCCGAGCCGTGGTCCGGACGCAGGACCGCCGATCGTTCCCGGACCCGGCCCGCGCTACGACTATTCGAGCCCGGGCGCGATCCCGAGGTAGATCAACGCAGGGCGGACTTTATTTGGCGCCCCAGATCACATCCTTGCCATCGGCCTGCGCATCCTTGAGCATGTGGATGATCGGCGCCGCCCGCTGATGCAGCCCGATATGCTGCCGCTCCGCCTCTTCCGCATGCCCTTCCACCGCGAGCGCATCATGGTTGTGCCTGTTCGTGCCTTCCGTGCGCACGGCGGCCTCCAGCGCCGCGAGCGCCGAGGGGATCTGCTCGACCGTGATGATGCCGCTGCCTCCTCCGGATTTGCCCATGATCTCGAGCAATTGCCGGGCGTTGGCTTCGAGCATCACGACATCCTGGGTCGCTTGCGATTTGAATCTGTAGAGCATGTGGTTCTTACCGGTAAATGTGGTCGCGGACGAAAGGGTACGCCGAATGTGCGCCACGCATCAAGCCCGTGTCCTTGTTGCCGTCCGGCTTGATGGCAAGCATCTGGTGCAGCGAGATCCAGCCCTGCTCGAAACTCATGGCCGATCCGGCCAGGTAAAGACGATAGGCGCGCAGGATGCGCTCCGCCCGCTCGCGGCTGCCGGTGGAGCGCTGCAGCACCGCCAGCGCGGCGTCCAGCCTGCCTTCGAGGGCGTCCGACCAATTCCATAGCGTGCGCGCGTAATGCGGCCGCAGGTTCTCGGTATCGACCATCTCCAGGCCCGCCGCCGCCATCTCGCGCAGCACATGCGTGACGTGCAGCAATTCGCCACCCGGGAAGATGTACTTCTCGATGAAGTCGCCCATGCCGTTGCCCAGTTGGTGCTGGTCGAGCCGACCCGATGTGATGCCGTGGTTCATGACCATGCCGCCGGGCACCAGCAGTTCGTCGATCCGGGCGAAATAGGCACGCATGTTGGCCGCCCCCACGTGCTCGAACATCCCCACGGACGCGATGCGGTCGAAGGGCTTGTCGGCCGCCAGCTCCCGATAATCGCGCAGCTCCACGCGCACGCGCCCGCCCAGTCCCCTGGCGTCGATGAGCTGCTGCACGTAGGCGTGCTGGTTCTTCGACAATGTGATTCCGGTTGCATCCACGCCGTAGTGCTCGGCCGCCCACATCAGCAAGGCGCCCCAGCCCGAGCCGATGTCCAGGAAGCGCTGCCCTGGCTGCAGCAGCAGCTTGCGGCAGATGTGGTCCAGCTTGGCCTCCTGCGCCTGAGCCAGCGTCAGCTCGGGCGTCTTGAAGTACGCGCAGGAATAGACGCGCCGCGGGTCCAGCCACAGGGCATAGAAATCGTCCGACACGTCGTAGTGGAATTCGATCTGCGCAGCATCCTTGTTGAGCGAATGCGCGCCGCGGGACTTGGCCCGCCGCAGCAGCCGACCCCACCAGCCCGTGTTGGTTTCAGCCGGATTGCCCGGCAGCAGGCCAACGGCCACATCGGTCAGATCGCGCATCGCGCCTTCGATCTGCACCCTGCCCTCGACGTACAACTCCCCGAGCGCACCGATCTGACTGGCCGCGAGCTTGGCCAGCCCCGACCAGTCCGAGAAGGCCAGCGTCACGCGCGAGCCAGGCTTCGCAACGCGCCGCCCGTCGGGCAGCTCCAGCGCAATAGGCACGGCAAGCGTGTCCAGGCGCGACTCGATCTTCGGTATCAAGCTTTGCATGCGAAAGATTCTTGCGATCTGTTACTCAATCGTCAACCGGCTTGGCCCATTCACGCTGTAGTCCATTGACATATGATTGTTTAAGCCTAAACTATTCGACCATGAATTGCCCAAAGTTGCCCTCTCCCGCCCTCCGCCGTGTGTTGTGCATCGGGGGTGGCCCCGCCGGTCTCTACTTCGCGCTGTTGATGAAAGCGCGCTGGCCTGACCTGACCGTCACCGTCGTCGAGCGCAACCGCCCCTTCGACACCTTCGGCTGGGGCGTGGTGCTCAGCGACCAGACGCTGGCCAACCTGGCCGCCGCCGATGCGCCCACCGCGGCCCTCATCGGCGACGCCTTCAACCACTGGGACGACATCGAGGTCTTCTTCAAGGGCCGCAGCGTGCGCTCCGGCGGCCACGGCTTCTGCGGCATCGGCCGCAAGCGCCTGCTCAACATCCTGCAGGAGCGCTGCCTGGCGCTCGGCGTCGACCTCGTGTTCGAATGCGACGCCACCGACGACCAAGCCCTCGCCACGCAATACGACGCCGACCTGGTCATCGCCAGCGACGGCCTCAACAGCCGCATCCGCACGCGCTACGCCGACGTGTACCAGCCCGATATCGACACCCGCCAATGCCGCTTCGTCTGGCTCGGCACCAAGAAGAAGTTCGACGCCTTCACCTTCGCCTTCGAGCAAACCGAGCACGGCTGGTTCCAGGCCCATGCCTACCAATTCGATGCCGACACCTCGACCTTCATCGTCGAGACGCCGGAAGAAGTCTGGAAGGCCCACGGCCTCGACCAGATGGAACAGCCCGAAGCCATCGCCTTCTGCGAAAAACTCTTCGCGCCCTACCTCGACGGCAACGCCCTCATCAGCAACGCCACCCACCTGCGCGGCTCCGCCAACTGGATTCGCTTCCCGCGCGTGGTCTGCGGGCACTGGACGCATCGCGTCGACATCGGCGGCAAGTCGGTGCCGGTGGTGCTCATGGGCGATGCGGCGCACACCGCGCACTTCTCGATCGGCTCCGGCACCAAGCTGGCGCTCGAAGACGCGATCGACCTGGCCAACACCTTTGCGCAAGTCTCCAGCGAAGGTGGCGATGTCGAACAGGTGCTGGAAGCCTACGAAGGCCGGCGCAGCGTCGAGGTGCTGAAGATCCAGAACGCCGCGCGCAACTCGACCGAATGGTTCGAGAACGTCACGCGCTACAGCGGCATGGAGGTCGAGCAGTTCGCCTATTCGCTTCTCACGCGCTCGCAACGCATCAGCCACGAGAACCTGCGCCTGCGCGATGCGAAGTGGCTCGGCGGCTACGAACAATGGCTGGCCGGCGGCAAGCGCGTCCCGCCGATGCTGATGCCGCTGACCGTGCGCGGCCTCACGCTGAAGAACCGGATCATCGTCTCGCCCATGGCCACCTACAGCGCGGTCGACGGCGTGCCGCAGGACTTCCACCTCGTGCACTTGGGCGCACGCGCGCTGGGCGGCGCGGCGATGGTGATGGTCGAGATGACCAGCCCCACGCCCGAAGGCCGCATCACGCCCGCCTGCACCGGCCTCTACAACGACACGCAGCAAGCCGCCTTCAAGCGCATCGTCGACTTCGTGCATGCGCAGAGCAGCGCGCGCATCGGCATGCAGCTCGGCCACAGCGGCCCCAAGGGTTCGACGCAAGTCGGTTGGGAAGGCACCGACGAGCCGCTGCCGTCCGGCAACTGGCCGCTGTTGTCGGCGAGCGCGCTGGCCTACGGCGAGCAGAACCAGTTGCCCGCCGAAATGAGCCGCGCCGACATGGACCTCATGCGCGACCAGTTCGTCGACTCCACGCGCCGCGCCGCCGAAGCCGGCTTCGACTGGCTCGAGCTGCACTGCGCCCACGGCTATCTGCTCGCCTCCTTCATCAGCCCGCTGACCAACCTGCGCACCGACGAATACGCCGGTGACATCCATGCGCGCTGCCGCTACCCGCTTGAAGTGTTCAAGGCGATGCGCGCCGTGTGGCCCGCCGACAAGCCGATGAGCGTGCGCATCTCCGCGCACGACTGGGCACCCGGCGGCAACACGGGCGACGACGCCATCGAGGTCGCGCGCCTGTTCAAAGCGGCAGGCGCCGACTTCATCGACGTCTCCTCCGGCCAGACCACCCGCGCCGCCAAGCCCGTCTACGGCCGCATGTACCAGACGCCGTTCGCCGACCGCATCCGCAACGAGGTCGGCATCTCGACCATCGCCGTCGGTGCCATCACCGACGCCGACCAGGCCAACAGCATCATCGCCGCCGGCCGCGCCGACCTCTGCGCCGTGGCGCGCCCGCACCTGGCCGACCCCGCCTGGACATTGCACGAAGCCGCCAAGCTCGAAAGCCGCGCGGTGGAATGGCCGAAGCAGTACCTCAGCGGGCGCGACCAGATGTACCGCGAGATCGCCAAGCAGAAGGAGATGGCTGCGGCCCTGCAACCCACGACGGCCAAGGCCGTTCCGGTGGAGTGACATGGACCTCGAAGCCCGCGCCCACAGCGAACACCCCGACGAACTGCGCCTCTGGCTGCGCCTGCTGACCTGCACGCAGTTGATCGAGAAGCAGGTGCGCAACAGCCTGCGCGAGCAGTTCTCCACCACCCTGCCGCGCTTCGACCTGATGTCGCAACTGGAGCGCGCGCCGGAGGGCCTGAAGATGAACGAACTCTCGCGCCGCATGATGGTCACCGGCGGCAACGTCACCGGCATCACCGACCAGCTCGTCACCGAAGGCCTGGTCGAGCGCGTCGACGTCGCCAACGACCGCCGCGCCTGGCGCGTACGCCTCACGCCGCGCGGCCGCAAGCTCTTCAACGAGATGGCGCAGAAGCACGAAGCCTGGATCGTCGATGCCTTCGCCGGGCTCAACGCGAAGGAGATCGCGCAGTTGCACAAGCTGCTCGGCAAGGTCAAGCAAACCACCCCCACCACCACGAACAACACCGAAATCGCATGAAGCACTACATCAGCGCCGGCAACCCCATGCACGCGCAGTTCGAACCCAAGGCGTCGTATTCGGCGAAGCATTTCGCCTGGTCCTTCGCGGACGGCATCGGCACCGTCACGCTGAACCGGCCCGAGCGCAAGAACCCGCTCACCTTCGACTCGTACGCCGAGCTGCGCGACCTGTTCCGTGCCCTCACCTACGCGACCGACGTGAAGGTCATCGTCATCACCGGCGCCGGCGGCAACTTCTGCTCGGGCGGCGACGTACACGAGATCATCGGCCCGCTCACGAAGATGGAGATGCCCGCGCTGCTCGAATTCACGCGCATGACCGGCGACCTGGTCAAGGCGATCCGCGCCTGCCCGCAACCGATCATCGGCGCCATCGACGGCATCTGCGCCGGCGCCGGCGCCATGATCGCGCTGGCCTGCGACATCCGCTTCGGCACGCCGGCGACGAAGACCGCCTTCCTGTTCACCCGCGTCGGCCTGGCCGGCGCGGACATGGGCGCCTGTGCGCTGCTGCCGCGCATGATCGGCCAGGGCCGCGCCTCGGAACTGCTGTTCACCGGCCGCGCGATGACCGCCACCGAAGGCCACGCCTGGGGCTTCTTCAACGCGCTGCATGAAAGCGATGCGTTGCTCGGCGCCGCCACCGCCGTCGCGCGCGAACTGGCCGCGGGCCCGAGCTTCGCGCACGGCATGACCAAGACCATGCTGTCGCAGGAATGGTCCATGACCATCGACCAGGCCATCGAAGCCGAAGCGCAGGCGCAGGCGATCTGCATGCAGACCGAAGACTTCAAGCGCGCCTACGAAGCGTTCGCGAACAAGCGCAAGCCGGCGTTCCAGGGCGACTGATCTGGCACCGTGGAATACGGACTTGACCGGACGCAAAGGTCGCGAAGGAACGCGAAGGACGCGAAAGATGCAAACAGCCAGTTCCGGTTTCCCGGTTTTTCTTTCGCGTCCTTCGAGGAACCTTCGCGTCCTTTGTGTCCGGCTGTCTGCTCGCGTTCCCGCTCCCGCTCCCGCTCGCGTTCCCGTTCTCGCATCGTTCCCGACCGTTCCCGCTTCCTGACGACATGAACACACCACCGCCCACTCCCCCATCGACCGCGCACCTCGCGCTGCCCTTCTTCGACGACGCCCATCGCGCCCTAGCGCAAGGCCTGCTGCCTTGGGCCGCCGCCCAGGATGTCGATGAAAGCGACGACCGCGCGGCCTGCCGCGACTGGGTCCGCCGCCTCGGCGAAGGCGGCTGGCTGCGCTACTGCGTGCCCGCGGCTTCCGGCGGCGCGCTGGAGCGCCTCGATTCCCGCGCCCTCGTGCTGCTGCGCGAGACCCTGGCCTACCACTCACCCCTCGCTGACTTCGCCTTCGCGATGCAGGGCCTCGGCAGCGGCGCGATCACGCTGGCCGGCAGCCCTGCGCAACAAGCTGCCTACCTCCCCGCCGTCGCCAACGGCAGCAAGATCGCCGCCTTCGCGCTGAGCGAGCCCAACGCCGGCTCCGACGTCGGCGCCATGGCCATGCGCGCCGATGCCACCGCCAGCGGCTGGAAGCTCGACGGCACCAAGACCTGGATCAGCAACGGCGGCATCGCGGACTTCTACTGCACGTTCGCCAAGACCGATCCCACCGGCGGCACGCGCGGCATCACCGCCTTCATCGTCGACGCTACGAGCCAGGGGCTCGACACGTCGGCCCACATCCACGTGATGGCGCCGCACCCCCTGGCCACCTTGAAGTTCGAGTCATGCGAAGTGCCCCGCAACGCGCAACTCGGCGATCTCAACGGCGGCTTCAAGCTGGCCATGCGGACCCTCGACATCTTCCGCGCCTCGGTCGCAGCCGCCGCTCTCGGCATGGCGCGCCGTGCGTTGGCGGAAGCCGTCGCGCATGCCCAGCGCCGCCAGATGTTCGGCCACGCGCTTGCCGACTTCCAACTCACCCAGGCCAAGCTAGGCGACATGGCCGCCCTGGTTGATGCCGCCGCCCTGCTCACCTACCGCGCCGCATGGATGCGCGACGAATCCGAGCGCGCCGGCCAGAAGCCCTCCGGCGACCTCACCGCCGCCGCCGCCATGGCCAAGATGACCGCCACCGAGAACGCGCAGCGCGTCATCGACATGGCGCTGCAGTTGCATGGCGGGCTGGGCGTGCAGGTCGGCAACAAGGTCGAGAGCCTGTACCGCGACATCCGGTCGCTGCGCATCTACGAAGGCGCGACCGAGGTCCAACAACTCATCATCGGCAAGTCCGTCTTGCGGGGATAGATCCATGAGCGCAGTGTCGAGCCGCCCCAAGCAAAGCCCGCGCCCCCTTAACGGGCAGCGAGGGCGCGACGTGCCACGCGCGGAGGCGATCGCCTCTGCGTCCAGCCGCCCCATGCCAGCCCGCGTCGCAGCGCACAGCACCGAGGTTACGCAATGACCGCACAAGTCGACCGCTTCGTCCACGACCGGCTGCCGCCGCCGGAGCAACTGCCCATGTTCCGGTACGACCTGCCGGAGCTTCAGTTGCCAGACCAGTTGAACCTCGTCGAGGAGCTGCTCGACAAGGCCCCGGCGAAGGGCTTCGCCGACAACCCCATGCTGCGCTCCCCCACGCGCACCCTCACCTATGCGCAGGCGGCCGTCGAAGTCAACCGCATCGCGCAGGTGCTGACCGAAGACCTGCGTCTCGTGCCGGGCAACCGGGTCCTGCTGCGCGGCGGCAACTCGATCCAGATGGCCTTGTCCTGGCTCGCCGTCGTCAAAGCCGGCCTGATCGCGGTCGCGACAATGCCGCTGCTGCGCGCCAAGGAACTGGGCGACATCATCGAGAAGTCCCAGCCCGCGGCCGCACTCTGCGACGGCAAGCTGCTGCCCGAACTCGAGGCCGCACGCGCCGACCATCCGGTGCTGAAGACGATCATCGCGTTCAACCAACCCGATAGCGCCACCTCGCTCGAGGCTCACGCCGCCACCAAGAGCGGCCGCTTCACCGCCTGCCCGACCGCTGCGGACGATATCGCCTTGCTGGCATTCACCTCCGGCACCACCGGCAAGCCCAAGGCGCCCATCTCCACGCATCGCGACGTGCTCGCCATGTGCGAGACCTGGCCGCGCCATGTGCTGCGCGCTCGCCCGGAGGACATCGTGCTCGGCTCGCCCCCGCTGGCCTTCACCTTCGGCCTCGGCGGCCTGCTGATCTTCCCGATGTGGGCAGGCGCCTCGGTCTTCTTTCCCGACGGCAGCTACAGCCCCGAGGGCATGGTCAAGCTGATCAACGAATCCGGCGCCACCATCACCTACACCGCGCCCACCTTCTACCGCCAGGTCGCGCCCTTCGCCAAGCAGATCGGCGCGCCCAGCCTGCGCATCAGCGTCAGCGCCGGCGAGGCGCTGCCCGATGCCACGCGCCAGCTCTGGAAGGAAGCCACCGGCATCGAGATGCTGGACGGCATCGGCGGCACCGAGGTCTTCCACATCTACATCTCCGCCGCGCCGGAAGAGGTCCGCCGCGGCGCCATCGGCAAGGCCGTGCCGGGCTTCACAGCCAAGGTGGTCGACGAGGAAGGGAACGAAGTCCCACGCGGCACCGTCGGCAAGCTCGCGATCATCGGCCCGGTGGGTTGCCGCTATCTGGACGACCCGCGCCAAGCAGCCTACGTGAAGAACGGCTGGAACTACCCCGGCGACGCGTTCGTGGAAGACGACGATGGCTATTTCTTCTACCAGTCCCGCGCCGACGACATGATCGTCACCGCCGGCTA
The DNA here is from genome assembly GCF_018449755.1 of Variovorax sp. dw_954. Taxonomy (NCBI): domain Bacteria; kingdom Pseudomonadati; phylum Pseudomonadota; class Betaproteobacteria; order Burkholderiales; family Comamonadaceae; genus Variovorax; species Variovorax sp. dw_954. The sequence continues at coordinate 74,978 of NZ_JAAVVD010000023.1, forward strand.
CAACGTCGGCGGCCCCGAGGTCGAGGACGCGCTGCTCCAGCACCCTGCGGTGGCCGAATGCGGCGTGATCGGCAAGCCCGACGCGGAGCGCGGCATGATCGTCAAGGCCTTCTGCGTGCTCAAGCCCGGTAACGATGCTGACGCCGAGATGGTGAAAGCGCTGCAGGACCACGTCAAGGCCACCATCGCCCCCTACAAGTACCCGCGCGAAATCACTTTTGTCGACAGCTTGCCGCGCACCGAAACCGGCAAGTTGCAACGTTTCAAACTGAGGAGTCTTTGACAATGATGCAATTCCTGCAACCCGCCGGCTGGCTGCCACCCAAGGGCTATGCCAACGGCATCGCCGCCCGCGGCACACAAGTGTTCGTGGGCGGCCAGATCGGCTGGGATGGGCAACAGCAATTCGTCTCCGACGACTTCATCGAACAGACAGGCCAGGCGCTGCGCAACATCGTCGCCGTGCTGCGCGAAGCCGGCGCCGGCCCCGAGCACATGGTCCGCATGACCTGGTACATCACCGACCGCGACGAATACAACGCCCGCCTGCGCGAACTCGGCCCGGTCTACCGCGAAGCCATGGGCCGCAACTTTCCGGCAATGACCTGCGTGCAGGTGGCTGCGCTGGTCGAGAAGCGCGCGAAGGTGGAGATCGAGGTCACGGCCGTCGTGCCGGACTGAGGGCTTGCGCGTTCGCAGAAGCCGAAGAATTCGGACAGCCGAACGCAGAAGGAAGACAAAAACTACGCAGAGGTCGCAAGAGAAATCCAAAGAATATTCTTGGATTTCCTTTTGCGACTTCTGCGAAACCTTTGCGACCTCTGCGTTCGGCTGCCCGCTCCCGATCCCGACCCCCCAAAGAAAAAGCCCCTGATTCGAAAATCAGGGGCTTTTGAATTGGTTGCGCGAGCAAGATTTGAACTTGCGACCTTTGGGTTATGAGCCCAACGAGCTACCAGGCTGCTCCATCGCGCGGCAAGATGGAATTATATACTATTTATTCGGCTGCTGCCTGATCGTCAGAAGTTTCTTTGACTTCAGGACGATCGACCAGTTCGACGAGCGCCATCGGGGCGTTGTCGCCCACGCGGAAGCCCATCTTCAGGATGCGGGTGTAGCCGCCCGGACGCGCCGCGAAGCGCGGGCCCAGGTCGTTGAAGAGCTTCACGACGCTGTCGCGATCGCGCAGGCGGTCGAACGCGAGGCGGCGATTGGCAACCGTCGGCTTCTTGGCCAGCGTGATCATCGGTTCGATGACGCGGCGCAGTTCCTTGGCCTTGGGGACCGTGGTCTTGATGACTTCGTGCTCGATGAGCGAGTTCATCATGTTCTGCAGCATCGCGAGGCGGTGCGAGCTGGTGCGGTTGAGTTTGCGGAGGCCGTGACCGTGACGCATTTTTGATTTCCTTTTTCGAGGTTTGTAATAAAGGCAGCCGTATCAGGTACTGCCCTTTGCGGTTCAGCGCTGAATCAGCGCTTGTCGAGGCCGGCCGGCGGCCAGCTTTCGAGCTTCATGCCCAAGGTAAGACCGCGCGAGGCAAGCACTTCCTTGATTTCGTTGAGCGACTTGCGACCCAGGTTCGGGGTCTTGAGCAGTTCGTTCTCGGTGCGCTGGATCAGGTCACCGATGTAGTAGATGTTCTCGGCCTTCAGGCAGTTGGCCGAACGCACCGTCAGTTCGAGTTCGTCGACAGGGCGCAGCAGGATCGGATCGAACTGCTGTGCGCTGCGCGGTGCGGGCGCATCGAATGCAGCCAGTTCGCCGCCTTCGAGCTGCGCAAACACGGCGAGCTGTTCAACGAGGATTTTCGCCGAGGCGCGCACTGCGTCTTCGGCGGTGATCGCACCGTTGGTCTCGATCTCGACCAGCAGCTTGTCCAGGTCGGTACGCTGTTCCACGCGGGCGCTTTCGACCGTGTAGCTCACGCGCTTGACGGGCGAGAACGACGCGTCGAGGACGATGCGGCCAATCGACTTGGTCGGCTCGTCCGCATAGCGGCGCATCGTGCCGGGCACATAGCCGCGACCCTTTTCAACCTTGATCTGCATGTCGAGCTTGCCGCCTTGCGACAGGTGCGCGATCACGTGATCGGGGTTGATGATCTCGACGTCGTGCGGCGTCTGGATGTCCGAGGCCAGCACCGGGCCTTCGCCGTCCTTGCGCAGGCTCAGCGTGACTTCATCGCGGTTGTGGAGCTTGAACACCACGCCCTTGAGGTTCAGCAGGATGTTGACGACATCTTCCTGCACGCCGTCGATCGACGAGTACTCGTGCAGAACGCCAGCGATGGTGACTTCGGTTGCCGAATAGCCAACCATCGACGAGAGCAGAACGCGACGCAGCGCGTTGCCGAGCGTGTGGCCGTAGCCGCGCTCGAAAGGCTCGAGCGTGACCTTCGCCTTGTTCGGCGCCAGTTGCTCGACCTGGATGGTCTTGGGTTTCAGCAGGGTGGTTTGCATGCAGGACTTCCTCTCAATACCCCCGGTTCGTTACACCGGTAAGGCTGGTGAAGCGCCCGGCGCACTTGCGGGGCACGCCGAGAACGGGATAACAAAAAAACAGCAACCCGCACCACACGGTGCGGGCAATTCATCAACGCGAATACAGTTCGACGATCAGCGATTCGTTGATGTCGGCGGCGAACTCGTCGCGATCCGGCACCTTCTTGAACGTGCCTTCGCCCTTGTCGGCGTTCACTTCCACCCAGGCCGGCATGCCGACTTGCGCTGCGAGTTGCAGTGCTTCGGCGATACGCGTCTGCTTCTTCGACTTGTCGCGCACAGCGATCACGTCGCCGGTCTTGACCAGGTACGACGGGATGTTGACCGACTGGCCGTTCACCGTGATCGCCTTGTGCGACACCAGCTGACGTGCTTCAGCGCGGGTCGAGCCGAAGCCCATGCGATAGACGACGTTGTCCAGGCGCGATTCGAGGATGAACAGCAGGTTGGCGCCGGTGTTGCCGCGGCGACGGTCGGCTTCTTCGAAGTAGCGGCGGAACTGCTTTTCGAGCACGCCGTACATGCGCTTGACCTTCTGCTTTTCGCGCAGTTGCAGGCCGAAATCGGAAGTGCGCTGACCCGAGGTGCGACCATGCTGGCCGGGCTTCGAATCGAACTTCGACTTGTCCTGGATGGAGCGACGTGCGCTCTTCAGGAACAGGTCGGTGCCTTCACGGCGGGAAAGTTTGGCCTTGGGGCCGAGGTAGCGTGCCACGTGATCTTCCTTTGTGTCATCTGCCGCAGTGGTTTCCTGCGGGAGCCGTCAGCGGCGTGCCAACGGCGGTGGGCTTGTTGAAAAACAAAATGCGCAGCCGCCGTGAAGCGGGCTGCGCCGGGCGTCAGCGCTTAGATGCGACGACGCTTCTGCGGACGGCAGCCGTTGTGCGGCACTGGCGTCACGTCGGCGATCGAGTTGATGCGAATGCCGAGTGCGGCCAGGGCGCGCACCGACGATTCACGACCAGGACCGGGGCCCTTGATCTCGACGTCGAGGTTCTTGATACCTTGCTCGACCGCGGCGCGGCCAGCGACTTCCGAAGCGACCTGGGCTGCGAAAGGCGTCGACTTGCGCGAGCCCTTGAAGCCTTGGCCACCCGACGAAGCCCACGACAGGGCGTTGCCCTGGCGATCGGTGATCGTGATGATGGTGTTGTTGAACGACGCGTGCACGTGGGCGATACCGTCGGCAACGTTCTTGCGAACCTTCTTGCGGACGCGCTGTGCAGCGTTGTTTGCAGGTGCTTTAGCCATGCTGTTCTATCCTTATTTCTTCAGGGACTGCGCAGCCTTGCGCGGTCCCTTGCGGGTGCGGGCATTGGTGCGCGTGCGCTGGCCGCGCATCGGCAGGCCACGGCGATGACGGAAGCCGCGATAGCAGCCGATGTCCATCAAACGCTTGATGTTCATCGTCGTCTCGCGACGCAGGTCGCCTTCGATGGTGAACAGAGCGATCTGGTCGCGGATCTTCTCGAGATCGCTGTCCGTCAGATCCTTGATCTTCTTCGCATAGTCGATGCCGGTGGCTTCGCAGATCTTGCGAGCGCGGGTGCGACCGATGCCGAAGATGGCCGTCAGGCCGATTTCAGCGTGCTTGTGCGGCGGAATGTTGATGCCAGCAATACGTGCCATGTGCGTCCTCTGATGTTTCTCTAATCAACCCTGGCGCTGCTTATGGCGCGGGTCGGTACAGATCACACGCACCACACCCTTGCGGCGGATGATCTTGCAATTACGGCAGATGGTTTTGACCGAAGCCGAAACTCTCATATCAATTCTCCTAAAACTTTTCGTTAACCTGGCTTACGACGTCTTGAAGTTGGCCTTCTTCAGCAGCGATTCATACTGCTGGGACATCAAGTAGTTCTGCACCTGGGCCATGAAGTCCATGGTCACCACAACGATGATCAAGAGCGACGTGCCGCCGAAATAGAACGGCACGTTGTACTTGAGGATCAGGAACTCGGGCAGCAGGCAGACGAAGGTGATATACACCGCGCCAGCCAGCGTCAGGCGGACCAGGATCTTGTCGATATAGCGAGCTGTTTGATCACCCGGACGGATGCCCGGAATGAACGCACCGCTCTTCTTCAGGTTGTCTGCCGTTTCGCGGCTGTTGAAAACCAACGCCGTGTAGAAAAAGCAGAAGAACACGATGGCTGCTGCGTACAGCAACACGTAAATGGGCTCGCCCGGCCGCAGCGCACTGGCCACGTCCTTGATCCAGCGGAAACCGCCTTCACCGGTGCTGAACCAGCCGACCACCGTTGCGGGCAGCAGGATGATCGACGAAGCGAAGATCGGCGGAATCACGCCAGCCATGTTCAGCTTCAGCGGCAGATGCGACGACTGACCGCCATACACCTTGTTGCCCACCTGGCGCCGCGCATAGTTCACGAGGATCTTGCGCTGGCCGCGTTCCACGAACACGACGAAGTAGGTCACCAGCACGACGACTGCCACGATGAACAGCGCCACCAGCGGATTCATCGCACCCGTCGACACCAGCGAAGCCAGGCCGCCGACAGCACCCGGTAGACCAGCCGCGATACCTGCGAAGATCAGGATCGAGATGCCGTTGCCCAGGCCACGTTCGGTGATCTGCTCACCCAGCCACATCAGGAACATCGAGCCAGCCGTGAGGCTGAACATTGCCGTGAGGCGGAAGCCGAAGCCCGGATTGATCACCAGGCCAGCCGACGATTCCAGCGCCACAGCAATGCTGAACGACTGGAACAGCGCCAGGCCCAACGCGCCATAGCGCGTGTACTGCGTGATCTTGCGACGACCTGCCTCGCCTTCCTTCTTCATCTGCTCGAAGGTAGGCAACACGTAGGTCATCAATTGCATGATGATCGACGCGGAGATGTACGGCATGATGCCCAGCGCGAACACGGTGAAGCGCGACAGCGCCCCGCCCGAGAACATGTTGAACAGGCTCAGGATGCCGCCCTTCTGGCCCTGGAACAACTGCGCCAACTGGTCCGGGTTGATGCCCGGAACCGGAATGTGCGCGCCGATCCGATAGACCACAAGTGCGAGCAGCAAAAACACGAGGCGGCGACGCAGGTCACCGAACTTGCCAGTCTTTGCGAGCGTTGCCGCGTTGGTTGCCACTACAGCCTTCTTTCCAATGCCGTATTAAGCGACGCTGCCGCCGGCTGCTTCGATCGCAGCCTTGGCACCAGCGGTTGCACCGATGCCCGTCAGCTTGACGGCCTTGGTGAGTTCGCCCGTCTTGATGATCTTGACGACCTTCGCGATCTGGCCGACGAGGCCAGCTTGCTTCAGTGCCAGCAGATCGACTTCGGCCAGGCCGAGGGCTTCCAATGCGGTCAACGTGACTTCTGCGTTGTACTTGAGCGTCTGCGACTTGAAGCCGCGCTTCGGCAGGCGACGCTGCAGAGGCATTTGACCGCCTTCGAAGCCCACCTTGTGGAAGCCGCCTGCACGCGACTTCTGACCCTTGTGACCACGACCCGCGGTCTTGCCGATGCCGGAGCCGATACCGCGGCCGACGCGACGCTTGTAGTGCTTCGCGCCGTCTGCCGGCTTGATGCCATTGAGTTCCATATCAGTCTCTCTTACAGAACCTTGACCAGATAACTGATCTTGTTGATCATGCCGCGCACTGCGGGCGTGTCCTGCAACTCCGACACGGAGTTGAGCTTGCGCAGGCCGAGGCCGCGCACGGTGTCGCGGTGAGCCTGCTTGGTGCCGATCGGGCTCTTCACCAGCTGCACCTTGACGGTTTGTTGTTGCGTCATGACGATGTTCCTCAGGCGAACAGCTCTTCGACCGTCAGGCCGCGCTTGGCAGCGACAGCAGAGGCGGTGGTCGAGTTCTTCAGGCCGTCCAGCGTGGCGCGGACCATGTTGTAGGGGTTCGACGAACCATGGCTCTTGGCCACGATGTCGGTGATGCCCAGGACTTCGAAGACAGCGCGCATCGGGCCGCCAGCGATGATGCCGGTACCCTTCGGTGCGGGGATCATGACGACCGAAGCGGCGCCATGGTGACCCGTCACGCGGTGATGCAGCGTGCCGTTCTTGATCGAGATCTTGAACAGGTTGCGACGGGCTTCTTCCATCGCCTTTTGCACGGCAGCAGGCACTTCCTTCGACTTGCCCTTGCCCATGCCGACCTTGCCGTCGCCGTCGCCGACCACGGTCAGTGCTGCGAAACCGAGGATACGACCACCCTTCACCACCTTGGTGACGCGGTTGATCGCGATCATCTTCTCGCGCAGACCGTCCTCGGGTCCTTCGTTCTGCGTTCTTGCTTGAATCTTTGCCATTTTGAAATTCCTTAGAACTGCAGACCGGCTTCGCGGGCCGCATCAGCCAGCGCCTTGACGCGGCCGTGGTATGCAAAACCTGCACGGTCGAAAGCGACCTTCTCGACGCCGGCAGCCTTCGCCTTTTCAGCGATGCGCTTGCCGATCAGCGTGGCGGCGGCGGCATTGCCACCCTTGCCCGACGCGCCGAGCGAGCTGCGGACTTCGGCTTCGGCCGTCGACGCAGAGGCGAGCACCTTGGCGCCGTCGCCGGAGATGACGGTCGCGTAGATGTGCAGGTTGGTCCGGTTCACCGTGAGGCGAGCAACGCCTTGCGTAGCGATCCGGATGCGGGTCTGGCGCGAGCGGCGCAGACGTTGTGCTTTTTTGGTCAACATCATTTTGCTGCCCCTTACTTCTTCTTGGTCTCTTTGATCACGATCTTCTCGTCCGAATAACGGATGCCCTTGCCCTTGTAGGGCTCGGGCGGACGAACAGCGCGAATCTCGGCGGCGATCTGGCCGACACGTTGACGGTCGGCACCCTTGATCAGGATTTCCGTCGGGGTCGGGGTGGCCACCGTGATGCCTTGCGGCATGTCGATGTTGACCGGGTGCGAATAGCCGACCTGGAGGTTAAGCTTGGCGCCTTGTGCGGCGGCCTTGTAGCCCACGCCAACCAGGTTCAGCTTCTTCTCGAAGCCCTTGGTGACGCCGACAACCATGTTGTTGACCAGCTGGCGCAGCGTGCCGCTCATCGCATTCGCTTCACGCGAATCGTTGGCGGGAACGAAGCTCAGCTTGCCTTCTGCGTTGGTGACGTTGACCAATGCATTGCGGGTCAGCGCGAGCGTGCCGCCCGTGCCCTTGACATTGATCTGATCATCCTTGATCGACACATCCACGCCTGCGGGGATGACGACCGGTGCTTTACCTACTCGGGACATTTGTTCAGCTCCTCGATTAGGCGACGTAGCACAGGACTTCGCCACCAACACCGTTGGCGCGGGCCTTGCGGTCCGTCATCACGCCCTGGGGCGTGGTCACGATGGCGACGCCAAGGCCGTTCTGCACTTGCGGAATCGCAGCGCTGGCCTTGTAGACGCGCAGGCCGGGGCGGCTCACGCGCTCGATACGTTCGATGACCGGACGGCCAGCGTAGTACTTCAACGAGATTTCAAGCTCGTTCTTGCCGGCTTCGGTCTTGACCTGGAAACCGTCGATATAGCCTTCGTCCTTCAGGACTTGTGCGATCGCGACCTTCACCTTGGAAGACGGGACCGACACGGTGGGCTTCGCCACCATCTGCGCGTTACGGATACGCGTCAGCAGGTCGGCAATGGGATCACTCATGCTCATGTTGTTTGCTCCTGCCTGGCTTACCAGCTGGCCTTGGTGACACCGGGGATGTCGCCGTTGAAAGCCAGTTCGCGGATCTTGGCGCGGGCCAGACCGAATTGACGGAAGGTGCCGCGGGGACGACCGGTGATTTCGCAACGGTTGCGCTGGCGCGTGGGGTTCGCGTTGCGCGGCAGCTTTTGCAGGCCGAGGCGTGCAGCGGCGCGTTCTTCGTCGCTCTTCTTGAAGTCGTTTGCAATCGCCTTCAGTTCGGCGTGCTTTGCGGCGTACTTGGCGACCAGGTTGTCGCGCTTGAGTTCGCGCTGGATCAGGGATGCTTTTGCCATGGTCGCCTCAGTTCTTGAACGGGAAACGGAAACCAGCGAGAAGCGCCTTGGCTTCTTCGTCGGTCTTGGCCGTCGTCGTGATGCTGATATTCAGACCGCGCAGGGCATCAACCTTGTCGTACTCGATCTCGGGGAAAATGATCTGTTCCTTGACGCCGATGTTGTAGTTGCCACGGCCGTCGAATGCGCGACCGGAGATACCACGGAAGTCACGCACGCGCGGCAGTGCCACGGTCACGAAACGGTCCAGGAATTCATACATCTGGACGCCACGCAGCGTGACCATGCAGCCGATGGGCTGTTGCTCACGGATCTTGAAGCCGGCGATGGCCTTCTTCGACTTGGTGACGACGGGCTTCTGGCCGGCGATCTTGGTCAGGTCGGCGACGGCGTTGTCGAGGACCTTCTTGTCGGCGACAGCCTCGCCCACGCCCATGTTGAGCGTGATCTTGGTCAGGCGCGGGACCTGCATCGGCGACTTGTAGCCGAACTTCTCGGTCAGGTCTTTCGCGACTTTTTCGCGATAGTGTTGTTGGAGACGTGCCATTTGATTACCCCTTAGGCGATCTTGATTTCTTCGCCGCTGGACTTGTAAACGCGCACGCGCTTGCCGTCCGTGACCTTGATGCCCACGCGATCGGCCTTGCCGGTCGCGGCATTGAAGATCGCCACGTTGGATTGGTGAATCGGCATGGTCTTCTCGACGATGCCACCCGTCGTACCCTTCATGGGGTTCGGCTTGGCGTGCTTCTTGACGACATTGATGCCGTCGACGATCACATGCGAATCGTCCTTGCGCAGCGACACGACGCCGCGCTTGCCCTTGTCACGACCGGCCAACACGATGACCTGGTCGCCTGTGCGAATCTTGTTCATGGCGTTGATCCTTAGAGAACTTCAGGGGCCAGCGAGACGATCTTCATGAACTTCTCGGTGCGCAGTTCGCGGGTCACCGGTCCGAAGATGCGGGTGCCGATCGGCTCCAGCTTGGCGTTGAGCAGAACGGCGGCATTGCCGTCGAACTTGACGAGCGAACCGTCGGCGCGACGGATGCCCTTGGCGGTGCGAACCACCACGGCGCTGTAGATTTCGCCCTTCTTGACGCGGCCACGGGGTGCAGCTTCTTTGATGCTGACCTTGATGACATCGCCAACGCTGGCGTAGCGACGCTTCGAGCCGCCAAGCACCTTGATACACAGGACGGATTTCGCGCCCGTGTTGTCGGCCACTTCGAGCCGGGATTCAGTTTGGATCATTGTTCGTAGTTCCCAACTTGTACCGTTGCTTCACCAGGATGGGTCAGCGCCAGTCAGTCTTGGGCCCGTCGTCCGCACCTCAAACCACTTGAGATGCATCCGTATGGGCGGAAAGCCTCGCCTTTTCAAGCGAAGCCCGCGATTGTGCCACGGCGTATCCAAGCTGTCAACTCACTCGGCTACGGCAGGCTCAAAAACCCCCTAGACTTGCGGGCGTGCCGTCGCAACCACGTCTTCCCTTGTTCACGCGCCGGCGCCTGCTGGGCGGGGCCGCAGCATTGGCGGGGACGCTGGTCGGGTGCAAATCCGATGCCATCCAGACTGCTCAGGCGCGCGAGGGAGCCATGAGCCCGCAGCTGCGATTGCTCGCAGAGGCGCGGTTGACGCATTGGCAGCGCTTCGATGGCACCACCATTGGCGGGCTCTCGGGAATCGACTTCGACACCAAACGAGGTGAGTACCTGCTTCTGTCGGATGACCGGTCAAACCTCGATCCCCTACGATATTACGACGCGAACTGGTCGGCTGACAGCAGCACGGCGCCGGTGTTTTCCAAGGTGACTTCGCTGTTGCAGGCAGACGGAACGACCTGGCCGAACCGCCGCAACGCCCGCAGCGGCGTGCCGGTGCCCGATCCCGAAGCACTGCGCCTGCGGCCTGACACCGGCACCCTCCTCTGGGCGTCCGAGGGCGACGAGGCACGGGGCTTCGGCCCTGCACTCTATGAATCCCGGCGCGACGGCAGCCTGCTGCGGCAGTTTGCGCTGCCCGCGATGTTCGAGCCCGGCAGCGATGGCCGGCGCGGCGCGCGCGACAATCTCGGATTCGAAGGGCTGGCGCTGACGCCCGACCATCGCACCGCCTGGCTCGCCATGGAAAACGCGCTGATCCAGGACGGCGCGATACCGACACTGGATTCGCCGGGCGGCCCTAGCCGCTTCACGGCGCTAGACGTGGACAGCGGCCGCGTGCTTCGGCAGATCGCCTATGTGAACGATGCCGTCCCGGTACGACCGCTGGTGCCTGGAACGCACGCCGAGAACGGCGTCAGCGAGATCCTGATGCTGGACGCCCACCGGATGCTGGTGCTCGAACGCGCCTATGCGGCAGGCACTGGCAACTCGCTACGTCTCTACGAGATAGATACGCGAGACGCCGCAGACGTGCTGCTCATCGAGGCGCTGAAGCCCGGCAATCACCGACCGGTCGCGAAGACGCTGGTCGCCGACTTCTCGACCCTCAGCCTGTCGCGCCTCGACAACACCGAAGGCATGTGCTGGGGCCTTCCGCTGGCCAACGGCCGGCGCCTGCTGGTCGTGGTGAGCGACGACAATTTCAACCCGATGCAGATCACGCAGTTCGCCGCCTTCGAGTTCAACGACACACCATGACCCTGACCACCTCACTCCCCCGCGCCGATACCGCGCCGCTGCCGCCGATCGGATTCATCGGCGGCGGCAACATGGCCAGCGCGATCCTTGGCGGGCTGATTCGTCAAGGCATCCCGGCCACATCCTTCGAAGTCGTCGAGCCTTTCGAGGAAGCGCGCCAACGGCTGGCGCGCGATTACGGCATCGCAGCGCTGGCGCAAGCGGGTGCGGCCCTGGCACGCTGCGAGTTGCTGGTGTGGGCCGTGAAGCCGCAGATGTTTGCCGAGGCCGCCAGGCCGGTGCGAGAACATGCCGCGGGCGCGCTGCACCTGAGCGTCGCGGCCGGCATTCCCTCGCAGAGCATCGCCCGGTGGCTGGGCAGCGAGCGCATCGTTCGCGCCATGCCCAACACGCCGGCGCTCATCGGCCAGGGCATGACCGCCCTCTACGCCCGGGACGCTGTTGCAGGCGAGGCGCGGGAGATGGTGGCGCAGGTGCTGGCGCCCACGGGCCAGTTGCTCTGGGTCGATGCCGAGCGCGATCTCGACGCGGTGACGGCGATGTCCGGCTCCGGGCCGGCCTATGTGTTCTATTTCATCGAGGCCATGACCGAGGCCGGTATCGACATGGGCCTGACGTCGGAACAGGCGCACACGCTTGCGGTCGGCACCTTCAGCGGCGCGTCCGCGCTGGCGAGCGGGTCGAGCGAGCCGCCGTCGGTATTGCGCCAACGGGTGACGTCGAAGGGCGGCACGACCTACGCCGCGATCACGTCGATGGAAGGTGCGCAGGTCAAGGAGAAGTTCAAGGCGGCCATGCGCGCGGCGCAAGCGCGGGCGCGGGAGCTGGGCGAAGAGTTCGGGAAGTAGATTTCGCTCCGCAGCCCACGCAGGCGCTGCGAAGGGTACCTCGGTCGATCAGCGGAGCGCGTAGCCGATCGCGATGCCGGCGAACACCGAAAAGCCCAACCAGTGGTTCAGTCGGAAGGCCTTGAAGCAACCCTCGCGCGTGCGGGTGTGGATCAGCCGCCAATGCCAAGCGGCTTGCGCTGCGGCCACCGCGATCGCAAAGAGAAACGCGGCGCCAAGCTGATGGCTGTAGCCGATCCACCCCCAGATCGCGATGAACACGGCATAGCTGACCATGACCGCGACCACATCGAAGCTACCGAAGGTGATGGCCGAGGTCTTCATGCCGATCTTCAGGTCGTCGTCGCGGTCGACCATCGCGTATTCGGTGTCGTAGGCCAGCACCCAGAACAGGTTGCCGGCCAGCAGCCACCAGGCCAGCACCGGCACGTTGCCCTGAACGGCGGCAAAGGACATCGGGATGCCGAAGCTGAAGGCAATGCCCAGCACCGCCTGCGGAATGGACACGAAGCGTTTGGCAAAGGGATACATCAGCGTGATCGCCAACGCGCCGAACGACCAAAGCACGGTGATGCGATTCGTGGTGAGCACCAGCCCGAACGCCGCCAGCGCGAGCAGCGCGCCAAACACCAGCGCCTGCTTGACCGAGATAGCGCCGCTCGTCACCGGGCGTTGCGCGGTGCGCTTCACATGACGGTCGAAGTCGCGGTCCGCCACGTCGTTGACGCAGCAGCCCGCACTGCGCATGAGGATCGTACCGAGCACGAACACGACGAGCAGGTGCCATCCGGGCCAACCGTCCGCGGCGAACCACAGCGCGCCCAAGGTCGGCCAGAGCAGCAGCAGCCAGCCCGCGGGCCGGTCCCAGCGGATCAGGTCGAGGTAGAGGGTCAGGCGTCCACGCGCCGGCGGCAACGACGACATTTCAACGTTCCATGACGCTGCACGCCACCCGCGCCTGATGGAACAAAGGCGAGCAGCGCAAAGCCTGTTCTGGGGTGGGTCGCATTTCTACGAGAGCCGCCGCACGCCCGGCAATTCGCAGGCATAGACCGCATTGCGCACGGCGGCGATCGCCTCGTAGCGCGTAAAGCTGCGTCGCCAGGCCAGCACCACGCGCCGCGTGGGTGGTTCACCGCCGTGGGCATCGACGATGGGCAGGTAGCGCACGATGGGGTTCTGGTCCCTCGCGCGGGTCTTTCCCTTGGCCGGCAGCGCATCGGCCGGCACGGACAGGCGCGGCACCAGGGTCACGCCCATGCCCGCGGCCACCATGTGCTTGATGGTTTCGAGCGAGGAGCCTTCGAAGCTCTTGCGGATGCCTTCGGCGTTGCTCGAGAAGCGCGCGAACTCGGGGCACACCTCGAGCACGTGGTCGCGGAAGCAATGGCCGGTGCCCAGCAGCAACATGGTCTCGTTCCTGAGCTCTTCGGACGTGATCGATGCGCGCGAGGCCAGCGGATGGTTCGCCGGCAGCGCGGCCATGAAAGGCTCGTCGTAGAGCTGCGCCATGGCCAGGCCGGTGTCGGGAAAGGGCTCGGCCATGATGGCGCAATCGATCTCGCCGGCGCGCAGCATCTCCAGCAGCTTGGCGGTGAAGTTCTCCTGCAGCATCAGCGGCATCTGCGGCGTGCGTGCAATGTTCTGCCGGACCAGGTCGGGCAGCAGGTAAGGCCCGATGGTGTAGATCACGCCCAGGGTCAGCGGGCCGGCCAGCGGGTCCTTGCCGCGCTTGGCGATCTCCTTGATGCTGGCGGCCTGGTCGAGCACGCTCTGCGCCTGCTGCACGATCTGCTCGCCCAGCGGCGTGACGGTCACTTCGCCGGCGCTGCGCTCGAAAAGCTTGACCTCCAGCTCGTCCTCCAGCTTCTTGATCGCCACCGACAAGGTCGGCTGCGACACGAAGCAGGCTTCTGCCGCCTTGCCGAAATGCCGCTCGCGCGCTACGGCAACGATGTACTTGAGTTCTGTCAGGGTCATGGGTCTTGCGATTATGCGCAGGGGCCGGAGCGTCGAAATTCGGGCAGCCGAACGCAGAAGAAATACAAAAGTGCGCAGAAGTCGCGGAAGGACTTCCCTGAAATTTTTCTGCGACTTCTGCGAGACCTTTGCGACTTCTGCGTTCGGCGCCCGAATTCAAGCCTTGAGGTATTCCGACTTGCTGCCCAGCCAGCGATCGACGTGCCGCTGTGCCAGCTCGGGGTGCTGGTCGAGCATGCGCGGCGCCAGCTCGCGCGCCCAGTCGAGCAGCAGCGCATCCTGCGTGAGGTCGGCGAAGCGCAGCAGCGGCGCGCCCGACTGGCGGGCGCCGAGGAATTCGCCGGGGCCGCGGATCTCCAGGTCGCGGCGGGCGATCTCGAAGCCGTCGCCGGTCTCGGCCATGGCCTTGAGCCGCGCGCGGGCCGCCTCGCCGACGCGGCCGCCTTCGTTCGGCGCATAGAGCAGCACGCACGCAGACGCCGCGGCGCCACGGCCGACACGGCCACGCAACTGGTGCAGTTGCGACAAGCCGAAGCGCTCCGCGTGCTCGATCACCATCAGCGACGCATTGGGCACATCGACGCCCACCTCGATCACCGTGGTGCTGACCAGCACTTGCATCTCGCCCTTCGTGAAGCTCTCCATCACGGCCTGCTTGTCGGCAGTCGGCATGCGCGAATGCAGCAGCCCGACGCTTACGTCGTCGCCCAGCGTGCCGGCGAGTTCGTCGCGCGTCTCGGTGGCATTGCGCAGGTCGATGGCCTCGCTCTCCTCGATCAAGGGGCAGACCCAGTAGACCTGCCGGCCTTGCTCGAGCTGGGCCTGGATGCGTGCGATGACTTCGTCGCGCCGGTGATCGGCGACGAGCCTGGTGACGATGGGCGTGCGGCCGGGCGGCAGTTCGTCGAGCGTCGACACGTCGAGGTCGGCGTAATAGCTCATCGCCAGGGTGCGCGGGATCGGCGTCGCGCTCATCATCAGCAGGTGCGGCTCCTGCCCCTCGACCGCCTTGCCGCGCAGCGCCAGCCGCTGTGCAACGCCGAAGCGATGCTGCTCGTCGATGATCGCCAGCGCGAGATTGCGGAAGCGGACCTTCTCCGAGATGACCGCGTGCGTGCCGATGACCAGCGCGGCCTCGCCGCTCTCGACGGCCGCGGCCATGGTGTCGCGCTCCTTCTTCTTCTGGCTGCCGGTGAGCCAGGCCACGCGCAGGCCGCGTTCGAGCAGCAGCGGATCGAGCCAGCCGACCAGCTTGCCGAAGTGTTGCGACGCGAGGATTTCTGTGGGGGCCATCAAAGCGCATTGATGGCCGGCGTCGATGCACAGCGCGGCGGCGAGCGCGGCCACCACGGTCTTGCCGGAGCCGACGTCGCCCTGCAGCAGCCGGTGCATCGGCACGGAGCGCGTCAGGTCCCGGGCGATCTCCTCGCCGACGCGGGTCTGTGCGCCGGTCAGGGCGAAGGGCAGCACGCCCATCAACTGGGCATGCAGCGACGTGGGTGACTGAACGGCGTCGAGCATCGGCGCGCGCTGCGATGCGCGCTCGCGCCGGGCCTGCAACTGCGAGAGTTGCTGCGCCAGCAACTCCTCGGCCTTGAGCCGTTGCCAGGCCGGATGGCTGTGGTCTTCCAGCGTGGCCATCGCCACGTCGGGCGTCGGGTAGTGCAGGAAGGTCAGGGCGTCACGCAGGCCCCAGGCGCGATGCGGCAGATGCTGCTGCGGGATGGTTTCGTCCAGCACGGCACGCGCGAGCCCGGAGCGCACCTCGCGCCGCAGCACCGGCTGGGCCAGCCCGGCGATGGTGGAGTAGACCGGCGTCAGCGCCTGCGGCAACTCGGTGCCCGCGCTCTTGACGTTGGGCTGCATCATCTGCCGGCCGAGGAAGCCGCCCTTCATCTCGCCGCGCACGCGGACGCGCACGCCGACTTCGAGCTGCTTCTGCTGCGACGGATAGAAATTGAAGAAGCGCAGGATGCAGCTGTCGCTGCCATCGTCGAGCGTGACCAGCAACTGGCGGCGTGGCCGGTAGGTCACTTCGCTCGCGACCACCACGCCCTCGACCTGCGCCAGGTCGCCTTCGCGGGTGTCGATGAGACGCACGATGCGCGTCTCGTCCTCGTAGCGCATCGGGAGGTAGAGCGCGAAGTCGATGTCGCGCAGAAGGCCGAGCTTGCGCAATGCACGTTGCACCTGGCTCAGGCCGGAACCCGGCGGCGCGGTGGCGGGCTTTGGCGGTAGAGCGGACTTGGCGGCGGCAGGCATGGGACAATTCTGCCCTTCACTTGGAACGGGCGTCCGCGCTGCGCGCAGCCACCCGGCATCGACATGAATGCATCGCGAACAGCGATGCATGCAGCCCTCCAGCGCATGCGCCACTTCACTCTCTCCGATTTCGATTTCCACTTGCCGCCCGAGCTGGTGGCACAACATCCCGCCGCCGAACGCACGTCTTCCAGGTTGCTCGATGGCACCGGGCCCGAGCCCGTCGACCGCATCTTCAAGACCCTGCCCTCGCTGCTGCGCGCGGGCGACCTGCTGGTGTTCAACGACACGCGCGTGGTCAAGGCCCGCTTGTTCGGGGAGAAGCCTACCGGCGGCAAGCTCGAACTGCTGGTCGAGCGCGTGCTGACGGGGCATGAGGTCGTCGCCCACATGAAGGTCAGCAAGAAGCCGCCGATCGGCACCGTGCTGCAGATGACCGGTGGCTTCCGTGCGACGCTGATCGGGCGCTGGCCCGATGCCGATGGCGCGCTGTTCCACTTCGTCTTCGAAAGCGATGCCGGCGAAGACCCGTATGCATTGATGGCCCGTTGCGGCCATGTGCCCTTGCCGCCCTACATCGAGCACTCGGACTCGGCAGACGACGAAAGCCGCTACCAGACCGTGTTCGCACGCGTGCCCGGCGCGGTCGCCGCACCCACGGCCGCCCTGCACTTCGACGAAGCCCTGCTCGGCGAACTCGATTCACGCGGCGTGCAGCGTGCCAACGTCACGCTGCATGTAGGCGCCGGTACGTTCCAGCCGGTGAAGGTCGAGAACATCGCCGAGCACCAGATGCACGCCGAGCGCTATGAAGTTCCCGCTGCCACGCAACAGGCCATCGACGATTGCAAGGCCCGCGGCGGGCGCGTGGTGGCCGTCGGCACCACGACGGTTCGGACGCTCGAATCGTGGGCAAAGAGCGGCGAGGCCACCGGCGACACGCGCATCTTCATCACGCCGGGTTTCGCCTTCGCGCACGTCGACCTGCTCATCACCAACTTCCACTTGCCCAAGAGCACGCTGATGATGCTGGTCAGCGCCTTCGCGGGCTACGAGCGTGTGATGGCGCTGTATGCGCATGCGATCCGCGAGCAATACCGCTTCTTCAGCTACGGCGACGCGATGCTGTTGGCACGAGAAAAATGAGACCCACCCCCGAAGCGCCCGCGGCGCCTCCGCCTCAAGCGCTCGCACGCGGTGGCCGGGCAAAGACGGCTGCGCGAGTGCCCACCAGCAGGCCTCGTCGCGCTCGCCTTGAATTCGCGAGCGCAGTCACCGCGAGCCTGGTCGGCGCGCTGCTACCCCTGGCCGCGTGTGCCCGCGGCTACACCAGCCAGTCGCTGTGCGGTGACTACGCCCGCCTCGACATCGCGACGCCGTCCGGCATGTGCGTGGCCTTGCTCGCCGACGAGGCGCAAGGCCTGCGCGCACCGCGCCGCATCCTGGAGGTCGCGCCGAACCGCTATTGGGTCGTCGATATGGGCTCGTGGGAGCCTGATCGGGGTCGCTTGCTGGAGATGACGCTGCCCGCCGAAGGCAGCGCGCCGCGGCGGGCCCGCCTGGCCGTGCTGGCCGAAAAGCTCGACCGCCCGCTGGGCCTGGCGCTGGGACCGGACGGCAAGGTGTATGTCGGGGAGGCGGGCCGCATCTGGCGCACGACGATTCCTTCGCCGGGCGCTGCGTTGCAGGCAGAAACCGTGATCGACGGCCTGCCCAGGGAAGGCACGCACCCGCTCAAGGAGATGGCCTTCGGTCCGGTCGTGCCGGGCAAGCCGCAGGTCAGCCTCTATGTGAACATCGGCTCCGAAACCGACGCCTGCAAGGACAGTACGAAGCAATACCCGATGCCTTGCGCGGAGCGTGGCGGCGCACAGCCACGTGCCGCGGTCTATGAGGCCACATTGGGCGGCCCGAGCTATCGCTTGCAAGGTTTCAGGCCGTTTGCCGTCGGGCTGCGCAACTCGGTGGCCCTGACCGTGTTGCCCGATGGCCCGTCCAAGGGCACCGTGCTGCAAGGCGAGAACTCGATCGACTACGAATCGCCCACCCAGCCGCCCGAGGAACTCAACCTGCTGCGCACCGGCCACGACTACGGCTGGCCTTATTGCGTCGGCAAGCAGCAATCCGCGCTGGGCTACGACGCCAAGCGCTTCGACTGCCGCAGCACCGACGCACCCCTCATGACGTGGCCGGCCCACGTCGCGCCGCTGCAGATGATGGTCGGTCCGCCTGGCACGCGCTTCGCCGGCCAGTTGCTTGTCGCATGGCGCGGCCACCAGCCGCCTGGACACCGCGTGGTCGGGTTCCGACTCGACGCACGCGGCCTCCCAGCCGGCAAGCCAATCGACTGGCTCGCCGGCTGGACGCCCAAGGACGGCGTGCGCCCGATGGGCAAGCCCACCGGCATCACCGTCGACCGCCAGGGCAGGCTGCTGGTGGTGGAAGACTTCAATCGCAGCATCCTCATGCTGCTGCCGCAATCACCCTCGACGCCCGCCGCCGCGCCGGCGCGTACGCCTGGAACCAAACCATGACTGCCAACACCGCATTGCCGCGACTGCAATTCGAACTGCTCAAGACCGACCCCGAAAGCCACGCGCGCCGCGGCACGCTCACGCTCAACCATGGCCCGGTGCAGACGCCGATCTTCATGCCCGTGGGCACCTACGGCACCGTCAAGGGCGTGATGCCGCGCAGCCTCGAGGAGATGGGCGCGCAGATCATCCTGGGCAACACGTTCCACTTGTGGATGCGCCCCGGCCTCGACGTGATGGCCAGCTTCGGCGGCCTGCATGGTTTCGAGAAATGGAACAAGCCCATCCTCACCGACTCGGGCGGATTCCAGGTGTGGTCGCTCGGCGCGATGCGCAAGATCAGCGAGGAAGGCGTGAAGTTCGCGTCGCCGGTCAACGGCGACAAGCTCTTCCTCACGCCCGAGGTCTCGATGCAGATCCAGACCATCCTGAACAGCGACATCGTCATGCAGTTCGACGAGTGCACGCCGTACGACACCAAGGGCCACGTCACTACCGAGCGCGAAGCGCGCACCTCGATGGAACTCAGCCTGCGCTGGGCCAAGCGCTGCCAGCACGAGTTTGCGCGGCTTGAAAACCCGAATGCGCTGTTCGGCATCGTGCAGGGCGGCATGTTCGAGAACCTGCGAGAGGAATCGCTCGCACAGTTGGTCGACATGGACTTTCCGGGTTACGCGATCGGCGGCGTAAGCGTGGGCGAGCCCAAGGACGAGATGCTGCGCATCATGGCCCACACGCCGCACAAGCTGCCGGCGCACAAGCCGCGCTACCTGATGGGCGTCGGCACGCCGGAAGACCTGGTGCAGGGCGTGACCGACGGCGTCGACATGTTCGACTGCGTCATGCCCACGCGCAACGCGCGCAACGGCACGCTGTTCACGCGCTTTGGCGACCTGAAGATGCGCAACGCCCGCCACAAGAGCGATCCGCAACCCATCGACCCGAGCTGTACCTGCCATGCCTGCGCCGGCGCACCGGGCGTGTCGTGGAACGATGGCGGCCGCGAGGGCTTCAGCCGCGCCTACCTGCATCACCTCGACCGCTGCGGCGAGATGCTCGGCCCGATGCTCACGACCATCCACAACCTCCACTACTACCTGAACCTGATGCAGGAAATTCGCGATGCGCTGGAAGCAGGCGAGTACACCGCCTTCCGCGCCCAATTCAAGTCCGATCGCGCAAGAGGCGTTTGAGAAAAGCGCAATCCCAGCAATGAGAAGGCCCGTCAAGGACGGGCCTTCTCATTCGTGAAACACCGCGGAACCGGCTCCGCCCGGCCGCTGGTGTTGCCCCGGTCAGGGCTGGGCAGAGCGACCCGCAGAGTCCTGCCGCCTGGGGCGCGCGCTCAATCCTTCAGATCGGCCGGCACCGTGCCGCCATTGGCCGCGATGCTGGCCATCACCGCCTTGTGCAGTGCGATGTTCCAGGCGGCCGATCCAGGTTCGTCATTGCCGGAAAACAGGATCTCGCTGGCCAACTGCTTGCGGGCCGCCAGGCTGCTGTCCAGCCCCAGCAACTTCAGCAGGTCCACGATGGAGGTGCGCCAGTTCAGCCCGCTCGCGCCCGGCATGGCATCGAGGATGGGCGCCACGTCGCCCAGCGGGATCGCGGGCGGCGGCGCAGGCACTGCCGGTGGCGGTGGTGCGCCCGGCGTGGGCGCTGCCTCGACAGGCGGGGGCGGCGGCGCTTCGGCGGCCTTGGCGGAGGGAAAGATCTTGGAAAAGATACTGCCGAAAATGCTCATGGAAGGGTTTCCCGAAATGGTTGATCAAGCAGTTGAGGCGCCGCGGGTCGAACGCCCCCGGGTCGAATGCGCGCGTCTTGCGAGCAGACCAACGTTCTATCACGCGATGGCAGGCACGGATGTGACGGGATGTGATGGCGGCTTGCGGTCATGCGTCGCCGCGGTGCCGCACCCATGGCAGAAGCGCGAGAACGCACTCTTGCGCGTGTCGCAGGCATGGCAACTGTCGATCAGCCCGATGCCGCAATGCGGGCAGAAGTCGATCGTCGTGCTCTTCAGGTCGACCGGCCGCTCGCAACCGGGGCACACGCTCTTGGCAAGCCGGGCCAGCGCCGTGTCGTAGCTCAACTCCTCGCGACGCACCTGGTCGGGCTGCGCCTCGGCCAGCTTCTGGCGCGCGAGATAGCGGTTGAGCGCCAGGATCGCATAGCGCCCCACCAGCACGGTGATGACAATGCCGACGATGTAGCGCACATAGCCGCCATAGCTCGGCAGGTACGGCACCAACTCGACGAAAAACGCGAACAGCGCAAAGAAGATGAATCCCCACACGAAGGGCCAGTACGTGCCCTTGCGCTTCTTCGCGAACAGCCAGCCGGCCGCCACCAGCAGCGGCAGTGTGAGCGCCAGTCGATAGCCGAACACGCGCAGCTCCACACGGCGGTATTCGGCGCGCAGCTTCTCCCGCGCTTCGTCCTCGAGCACGACCAGCTTTTGTTGCGCGCGCTCCTGGGCCTGTCGCGCATTCAGCGCGATCTGCCGCTGCGCGTCCACGCTGCGTTGCTCCGCATCCACCGTCGCCTTGAGCGCATCGAGCGCCCTGGTGCGCGCGATGAGCTCGGCGTCCTGGTCCGGCTGCTGTGTTGCGCGGCGTGTGGCGAGCCAGTTGGAGAAGGTCTCGCGGGCGTTCTGGCTGGCTTGCGACGCGGCTTGCAGCTTGAGTTCGGCCTGGTCCAGGTCGCCACGCGCCTGGCGACCGGCACGCTGCGCTTCCGTGATCGCGGTACGCAAGGGTTCGGCCGCGGCCTTGTCGACGAAGTCCTCGACCGTCTGTTGCCGCTCGACCTTCGGCAGGTCGCCCACGAGCGTTCCACCGAGCCCGATCAGGAAGCCGGCGAACACCAGCGCCACCAGCCATAGTCCCCGGTGAAACCATTTCTCCGACAAACGCAATGACTTGTTCATGTGCACCTCAAAGCTTCGATCGCACTGGCTGCGAGCCGAGCCCGGCACGTGGCAGCCAGGCGAACACCGAATCCACCGTGACCGTCTCGATCCGGTCGCTGAATCGCTTTTCATTCGGGTGGTCGTCGAAGGCCACATTGGCCGAACTGAGTCGCCCGCCCAAGCGCGTCAGCGCGCCAAGCCGCAAGGTCGTGGGTTCATAGCCCTTGAACTGCAGCCAGGCCTGCGCCTGCGAGCGGTTGCGGATGGTGGCCGGCTCCATCGCGGCGGCAAGCATCTCGATCGCCCACTGGTTGGACTGCTGGTACTTCTGTCCCCATGCATAGCTCACGATGCTGTAGGCCGGCGTGTTCAGTCGCACGATTCCGGCCGTGGGCCCTTGCAGCAGCGCCAACAGTTGCGCCTGCACCGCGGGCGTCGGGATTTCCCAGGCGGCTTCGTAGTGCCAGAGGTCGTCCAGGAAGAACTCGCCGAGGCCCTGGCGATAGAGCGCCGCGACAGCGGTGCCGCAGTGGTTGAGCTTGTGCACCACGCGCCACGCGCCGTCGTTCGTCTTGTAGGCCAGGCCGAGGTGCGAATACTGCAAGCCATACCTTTGCAGGTCCTGCCCCGCCCGGGCCAGAAAAACCACGCGTGCGCCGCTTGCGTCCAACGCGGCGGACGTCCGCTCGGCCAGTTGCATGCCCTTCGTGATCACGTCCGGGGTCGGCTTGCGTGTTTCGCACGAGCGGCCGGCATGGGCATGCAGCGGAAACAACAGCAACGCAACGACGATAGTGATCGCCACCAGGGCGACCGCGTGAACGAGGCGCGCAAAAAAGGAACGCACGGGCAAGTCGGCAATGGCCTTCACTTCAGCTCATCCTCTCGTTGTAGAGCAGGGCCCGCCCGACTGCATTGGGCACGAAGCAAAGCACTTCGCCCGCGGCCGACAGCACCACGCCACTGGCAATGACGCTGACGACGACCGTGCTGCCCACCACCAGCGACGCGCCGCCCGCCACCCGGCTGGCCACCTTGACGCTGGCCCGCGCACCATCGGCGGCGCGCTCGAGCAGGTAGACGGTCCCGTCCACCGAGGCCTCCATGGCCACGACCGTGAGCACGGCCCCGCCGACCGACAGCGCTGCCGGCACTGCGACCACTGCCGCGGCGGCCGTGCTGGCCACGGAAGCAGTGCCGACCACCGAGGCAATCGGCAGCATCGACAGCGCCAGGGAGGCCTCGCTCTGGGCCTGGGCCTGCAGCGGTGCGGCCAAGGCCGCGAAGGAGACGCAAGCAGCAGCGGCGAGGGTCGCGACGGACCTGTGGAGCCGGTGGAATGGGAGAAAGGTCATGAGAGCCTCGCGGCGTAGTGAAGGTGCGCGGATGGTGTTCCGCATGGTCTTCAGAAGCCGCGAATTACTGCACCGGTGGCGATGCGGTGCGCTGCCGGTATCGCGCTTCGATACCTATTTGCCAGGACCGTCTACCTGTCTGTCGGAACCGGCGCAACGAGAAGCGAATAAGCCAATGCAAACGCTGAACCCGCCCAGGCGGAACAATACCGCCCGGCGGCGCATGATGCGGGCGATCAAGATGAACAGCAGCAAGATCGGTGAGGCAGTGACTGCCCACAGGGGCGGCAGCACCAGGCATATCACGCGGCTCAACGTCCCTGCAGCAGATGCTCCCGCGTATACACCTGGTCGGTGTTGGCCATCCACATGGCAACGACTTCCAGAAGGTCTTGCGTGGGGGCCGGCGTGCCAGGCGACAGCATCGTCAGCGGCAGGAGCAAGCCCAGCGCGACCAAGGCCGCCGGTATGCGCGAGTGCGGCCGGCCTTCCTGCAGCAGCAGGAAGGCCGCGCTGGTCGCGATGCCCAGCACCAACCCTGTCACCACCTCGGAGGTCGAGTGCGCGAACAGCGCGAGGCGCGACACGCCGATGGCCAACGCCAGGGCCCAGCCCGCAAACGCCGCCGCGACCCGCACCCGGTGGCTGCGTCGCGCCGCCATCAACCAGAACACCACCGGCCAGACGCTGCCCGACAGCGCCGTGTGGCCGCTGAAGCCGGTGAAGTTGAAACGCGCGCTGCCGATGCCCCACCCCAGGAAGGCGAGCTTGGTACACATCACGATGAAGCCCGTCGTGCCGAACAGCAGCACCCACAGGCGTGCCGTGGGCCAGGTGCGGCGCGACAGCGACAGCCAGAGGGTGATCGAAGCGGCCGCAGGCAGCAGCAAGCCGCTGTCACCCAGCCAGGTCAGCGCGAGCCAGTATGTTTGCGGAATCCGCTCGATGAAGGCCCAGAGCAGGTCGCGCAGGAAACCCATCAGCTGGCGAGCAGCGCGCGAACGCGTTGCTGAAGTACGTCGGGCTGCACGTCCGCCGCCGCCACCGCGGGGCCAACATGCAGGCCCACGCTGCTGAAGAATCCACGCCGAAACGGCTTGGCCATCACGATGGGCTTGCCGCCGCGCTGCTCGACGCGGCTGAAGTAGGAACCCCAGAGATTGCTGAGCGCCATCGGGATCACCGGCGCCTCGATGCCCTCCGAGCGCGCGCGCTCGACGATCTTCACGACGCCACCCTTGAAGGGTGCCATCTCACCGTCGCGCGTGAGCGCACCCTCGGGGAAGATGGCCAGCAGGTCGCCCTCGCGCAGCACCTGCGCAGCCTGCTCGAAGGCTCTGTCGTAGGCGGCCGGATCCTCCTTTTGCGACGCGATCGGAATCGCCTTGGCCAGCTTGAACAGCCAGCCGAGCACCGGCACCTTGAAGATCTGGTGGTCCATGATGAAACGGATGGGTCGCGGGCTGGCGGCCATCAGCAGCACCGCATCGACCATGCTGACGTGATTGCAGACCAGCACCGCGGCGCCTTCGCCGGGAATGTGTTGATCGCCGCGCACCTTGAAGCGGTAGATGAAGTGCGACAGCACCCACGACACGAAGCGCAGCAGGTACTCCGGCACCAGCAGGAAGATGTAGCCGGCCACCAGCGCATTGGCAATGCCCGTGAACAGGAAGATCTGCGGAATGGTGAAGCCGGCCTTCAGCAGCGCACCGGCGATGACCGAACTGCCGATCATGAACAGCGCGTTCAGGATGTTGTTGGCCGCAATGATGCGGGCCCGGTGCGTCGGCTGGCTGCGCAACTGGATCAGCGCATACATCGGCACGCTGTACAGGCCCGCGAACAAGGACAGCAGCCCCAGGTCGGCCATCACGCGCCAGTGCGCATGCGTGTGCACGAAAGCGCCGAGCCCCATCTCGGCGACCAGAGGCAGCGCGCGCGAGGCGAAGTACAGGTCGATCGCGAAGACGCTCATGCCGATCGCGCCCAGCGGCACCAAGCCGATCTCCACCTGCCGGCGCGACAGCGTCTCGCACAACAGCGAACCCGCACCGATGCCCACCGAGAACACCACCAGCAGGAGCGACGCCACCTGCTCGTCGCCATGCAGCACTTCCTTGGCGAAGCTCGGGAACTGGCTCAGGAACACCGCTCCGAAGAACCACATCCAGCTAATGCCGAGCAGCGAGCGGAACACCACCACGTTGCCGTGGGCCAGCTTCAGGTTGCGCAAGGTTTCGCTGACCGGATTCCAGTTGATGACCAGTTTGGGGTCGGTGGCCGGCGCCCTCGGAATGGCCTGCGCGACGCCCCGGCCGACCAGCGCCAGCAGTACGCAACCCACCGCCACCGTCGTGTGGCCGATGCCCGGTATCGCGACCAGCAGGCCGCCCGCGACTTGGCCGAGCAGGATGGCCACGAAGGTCCCCATCTCCACCATGCCGTTGCCGCCGGTCAATTCGCGCGCATCGAGCACCTGCGGCAGCAAGGCGAACTTGACCGGGCCGAACAGCGTGGAATGGAGGCCCATGAGGAACACGCATCCCAGCAGCACGATCGCATCGGCCTGCACGAAGCCCCAGGCCGCGATCAGCATGATCACGATCTCCAGGTTCTTGACGAAGCGGATGATCCTGGTCTTGTCGAACTTGTCGGTGAGTTGCCCGGCCGTGGCCGAGAACAGCAGGAAGGGCAGGATGAAGAGCGCACCGATGACGAGGCCGGCCATCGCGGGTGGCATCCAGCTCAGTTGCAGTTGGTAGGTCACCATCACCGTGAAGGCGAACTTGAACAGGTTGTCGTTCGCGGCGCCCGAGAACTGCGTCCAGAAGAACGGGGCAAAGCGGCGCTGGCCCAGCAGCGCGAACTGGTTGGCGTGAGGTTCTGCCTCGGCAGGCCCGGGGGAGGCGGGGGTGGCGACGGATGTGGTCATGCGAATGTCCCTTGCGGGCTCTTCAGGCCGTCGACACGGCGGCGCCCGGATTGTGCCGCACGGTTTGCATTCCCACCGTTTGCAACGCGATCAGGACCGGCACGCCGGCCAGCGCCGCCGTGAAATGTTTCAGCGTGTGCCCGGAAATCAGGTGGTGCGTGGCCTCGTAGACCACGTGGTCGCCGAGTTCGAACAGCTTGGCCAGCGCATAGAAGAAGATGACCCAGCCGAGCTTGAGGCCAACGGCATGGGGCATCGGCTTGGCCAGCGCCAGTGTGAGCACCAGGCCCATGCCGCCGAACTGGACCACTGCCCAGGGTGTGACGTTGCCGGTTTCGTGCCATGTCGCCACCGCCAGCAAGCCTGATGCCAGCGTCGCCCACGCAGCCACCCAGCCGGCGCGCGGGCTCACCTTTTCGCAGGCGGCCAGGCCGATCAGGCCGGCGAACGCGATCGCCATGCCAGCCCGGTCGGCGGCCAGGCGAAGCACATCGGGTTGCAGGTGATAGAAGGTCGAGCCCGCGGCACAGGCGACCAGGCCGGCAAAGAAGATCCAGGCGCAATCCAGCGCGTTGGCATGCGGCTCCTGTGCGACGGAAGCAGCAGGATCATGCGAGCGATCGAGCCAGTGCAGGCGGCGCAGGCCCCACAGGCCGATGGCCAGGAAGGGCAGGTTGCTCAGCACGTCCATGGCATTGGGCAACTGGTGCCAGACGCGGTCGTCGGCGAACACCGATGCGCCTGCTTCGGCGCCCGTCAATGCGGGCGCGACAAGCGCCACCAGCAGGAGCAACAGGAAAACCGAAAAAAGTCCGCGTTCGCGTCGGTTGAGGGTAGGCAGGTGCATGGCAAGCTCCGGGGCTGGTGGGCTGAGGCGCGCAATTTAGGTTGGCAACCGCCCCCGGGGCATCGAAAATTGATACGGAGCATTTTCGCACGCCCTTCGGTACCTGATTCCTATACCAACATTCAACCCAGCATGAGCACGACAGTCGACCTGGTCCTCGCCCTGAAGGCCGAACTCAAGAACGCCAAGATGACCTACGCCGACCTCGCGCGGTCACTGGACATGGCGGAATCCAGCGTCAAGCGCATGCTGGCCAAGGGCGACATGCCGCTCTCGCGGGTCGACGCGATCTGCCGCGCATTGAAACTCGACTTCGCCGAACTGGCCCGCACCGTGGCCGATGCACAGCCGCTCATCAAGGAGCTGACGCACGAGCAGGAAAAGGCCGTGGTCAGGGACAAGAAGTTGCTGCTGGTGGCCATCAACGTCCTGAGCCAGTGGACGCTGGAGCAGATCACCGCCGCCTACCGCATCTCGGAGGCCGAATGCATCAGTTGCTTTGCGCAACTGGACCGCATCGGCATCATCGAGTTGAAGTCGATGAACCGCTACCGTCTCAAGCTCGCGAAGACCTTCCGCTGGCGGCCGAACGGGCCGTTCATGGAGTTCTTCCGCGACCATGTGGTGCTCGACTACTTCCGTGGCGGCTTCAACGGCCCGGCCGAGGGCTTGATGCTGGTGCACGGCACCGTGAGCCGTGCGCTGGCGCCCTCGTTCCGCGAGCGCTTGCAGCGCGTGGCGCAGGATTTTGCCCAACAGCACCAGACGGACCAGAAGCTGGCCGCAAAGGACCTCGAGGGCTATACCCTGGTGCTGGGCATGCGCAACTGGGAGTTCGAGGGGTTCACGCGGCTACGCCGCTGAACCCGGGCAACCACCGCAGCCGCATTCGGGGGTGGGTCTATGACTCCGTGGTGAACACGGTCAGCACGCCGGTGTAGCCATACAGGTGATGCCGCGCGATTTCACCGGCGGCGAAGAATCCGACCAGCGGCACGTCGCCGAGGGCATGCCGCACGATCTGCAATTCCGCCCCGGGCGCGCCGAAGTGAGGGCCGCCGCGGCCTGAGCAACTGACGTAGATCGCGCCCGCGATGCCGCGCGCCGGATGCGGTGCGGCATCCGCCTCGCCGGCGGCGATGGCGGTGGCGGTCTCGAGCGTTCGTTCCTCCGGCTCGAGTTCCTCGCGGATTTCCGCGCAGATGCGCATCAGGTCGGCCCGGGCGGCCTGGGCGCTGCGGCGGCAGAAGCTCATGCGCATGCCTGTCTCGACCTGGTCGGCCACGGCGATGCCGCGGCGCGTCGGGTCGAGGCCGATGATGTGGCGCACCACCACGTCGGCGCCGAGGTCGCCGGTGCGGCGCACGCCATCGCTGCCCGCGTCCACCAGGCCGACCAGCGTCTGGCGCACCGCGTCGATGGCCTCCTGCGGCTGGTCCAGCGAGACGGCGAGTTCCGCCAGGAGCACGTCGAGCGCCGGTTCGCCGTCGAGCATGAAGATCACGTTGCCGTCGGCCTTGGTGATCTCGCGCTCGCGCCCTGCCCCGCCTCCCAGCGGCTGGCAACCCTGGGTCACGCGCGACACCACGCGCACGCGCTCGCCGAACACCACGCCGGACAGTCCGCCGCTGAACACGCCGCCGGCCGCGCCATGGCCCTTGATGTTGCCGTTGCCGCTGATGGCGAACTGGAGCGAGCCGGCGCGCCCGGAGGACAGGCCGCCGAACAGGTAGCCCGTGTCGGTGCGAACGGCAAGGTCGCCGATAAGGTCGGGCAGGTCGGGTGTCTCGGGGTCCGCGTGCACCAGCGCGGTATGCGCCTCGAAGCCGGCCATCTCGGAGCCGGCCAGCGGCGCGACGCCGGAGAACACTCGGTACTGGTCGCTGGGCAACTCGCACAGCATGACGCTCAGGGCGGGCTCGTCGAAGTATTCGGCGTTGTTGGCCGAGATGCCGACCCCGACGGTGCCGGCCCAGTCGGTGACCTCGGGCAGTTCGGCGCCGAGGTGGTCGAGGATGTCCTGCGCCTCGCCGCTGTAGTGGTCGGTGATGTAGAGCAGGCCCAGCGTGGGCGACTGCGCATAGTCGCCAAGGGCCATCTGTGCGCGCAACTGGGCCAGCACGAGGCCGGCCGCCATGCGCCATTGGGGATGGGTCGCGTGACCGGATGGAAAGAGTTTCATGTCAGTGCTCCATGACGCAGAGCGTCTTCTGCAACGCATGAAACCCGTGCGGGTGAGATGAACCCCATTCGCAGGCACCCGCGGAACCGGCTTTGCCGGCCCGCCGGGTGCGCCCCCTTGAGGGGGAGCGCCGCAGGCGCATTCGGGGGTGGGTCATCCTCGACGCGCGCGGCCTCAGCGTCTCTTGGGTGCGGCGCGCTTGGCACTTGCCGAAGCGCGCTTGGTGGAGGCCGGGGCCTTGGCGCCCGCAGCCTTCGTCCTGGTGGCAGCCTTCTTCGATGCGACGGTCTTGCCGACACCCGAGGCCGCCTTCTTCGCCGCGCCAGTGGCCAGGTCGACGGTCGACTGAAGCGAGCCGGGCATCTTCATGCTGGAAGCCTCGCGCAACGCGCTGCTGGCGATCTGCTCGAACTGCTGCGTGAGCGCGCCCCACCACTGCAGCGGATCGACGACGCCGGCAGGCGATGGCTTGGCCTTTGCCTTCTTGGCGGGCACCGCGTCTGCCGCCTCTTCCTCCACATCCTCCTCGACCTCTTCCTCTTCTTCCTCTTCGGGTTCAGGTTCCGGCGCCGCCTTGGGGGCCGCGGGTGGCGGCGGCGCGGGGACCGGCGTCATCGAGGGGGTCATGGTCGCGGCGCGCGTGAAGGAACTGGCCAGGTCCTCCATGCGCACATTCATCCCGCGCAAAGTCGACAGCGTCATCTTCTGGACTTCCAGCGCCTGGATCGTGGCCTTGAGCGCCGTGAGGTTCTGCTCGAGCCAGAACTGCACCGTCTTCAGTTCCCGGATGCGCTTGTCGACTTCCTCGACGCTCAGCGTGGGCGCGACCCAACTGGCAAGGCCCTGCAATCCCGGCACGGCGCTGGATGCGCTGCTTGCGCTGCCGGCCGCGAGGTTCTTGAGGAAGTCGAAGCCGGGAACAAAGCTGCCGAAGTTGAAGGGCTTGCCTGCGTCGCTCATGGGACGGTCTCCTGAGGGTGGTTTTTGTGTGCTGGCAGCTTACTCCAAGCAAAGCACGAATTGACTTCGGGTCAACGCATATGGTTGTGCGCTCCCGACTCCGCGTCGGCGCCTCCGGGCGGCATGCCAACCGGGACCTGCAGCGTGAGACTGCTCTTCGCGCCCTTGGCATCCTCGAACTGCAGCGTGATCGGCACGACGCCGCCAGCGGTCACCGGTTGCTTCAGGTCCATCATCATGAGGTGGTAGCCGCCGGGCTTGAGTTCGACGGTCTGGCGTGCGGGCAGGTCGAGCCCGCCCTGCACGGCGCGCATCTTCATGGTGTCGCCTTCCATCTTCATCTCGTGCACTTCGGCGACGCCGGCCACGGGTGTCTGCGCGCCGACCAGGCGCGCGCCGGACGGTGCGCTGAGCTTCATGAAGGCGCCGGTGCCGCTCTGGCCGGGTACTGCCGGGCGCACCCACGCGTCCTTGACGTCGACGGCGGCCACGCCGGGCGCGAGCACGTCGAGCCGTGCTGCAGGGTATTCGAGCTTCTCGCCAGCAGCGCCCGTGGGCAACTGGGCCCAGTCGGCGCTGCCGTTGTCGCAGCTCTGCAGCACCTTGAAGTACAACGGCCCGGGCGCAGCAGCGAGCTTGCCGCGCACGATGAACTCGGCGCGCTCCGCGGTCGGCAACGCGGTGTCGGCGCTGTCGGCCGTCCAGCGCACTTCGCCGTCGCCCGACTTCTGCACCTCGAGCTTCCAGCCCTTGCGGGCCTGAGCGTCGGAGAGCGTGAAGCCCTTGGGCAGGCGCACGGCCACGCCGGTCGTGGCCTTGGCGCCGGCGCAGGCATGGCCGACGCGGAAAGCGGCATCGTAGTCGCTGCCCGCCGTGGCGCCCCCCGGCGGCAGGGTGATGTGCGCGAAGGACGCCGAGGCGCCTGCGAGCACGGCGACGGCAGCGAATGTCTTGAGTGTGAAAGCGGTGTTCATGATGGCCTTTGCGAGAAATGTCAGAGGTCGAACTTCAGTTCGGCCACGAAGGTGCGTTGCGGGTACGGGTGGAAGGCCCAGTACTTGTTGTCGTTGAGGTTGTCGATGCCGACGGCCGCGCTCCACTGGCGGTCGATTTGGTAGCGCACGCGGATGTCCGCGACGAAGTACTTGCTGAAGCCGGTGTAGGTTGCGCCGTTGGGGTCGCTGTTGTCCAGCGTGCCGTATTGCTTGCCGCTGTAGCGCGCGCCGAGGCTGTAGGACCAGCGGGCATCGGGCCGGTAGGTGGCCAGCAGCGCGGCGCGTACGCGCGGCACCCGGGGTTGCTGCTTGCCGACGCTGGCCGGGAAGCCGGTGTTGGCGGTGATCTCCGAATCGGCCAGCGTGAGGCTGCCGCCCAGGTCCAGGCCCTTGATCCCGACGTCGTAGCCGTTGGCCGCCAGTTCCAGGCCCTTGGTGTGGATGGCATCGACGTTCTGGATGGTGGTGATGTTGTTGGCCGAGGTCTGGCTGTAGAGCGCGTCCTGGGTGCGCTCGAAGAACAGCGTGGCGCGCACGAGGCCGTCGACGCCCCAGTTGCGGGTATCGCGCTCGGCGGTCAGCTCGGTGGTCCACGACTTCTCCGGCTTCAGCAGCGGATTGGTGTTGACGATGGTGTTGCCGAGGATCTGGCCCTGGTAGAGCTCGCTCACGGTCGGGTAGCGGACGGCGCGGCCGACGGAGGCCTTGAGCAGCCAGTCGCCGGTGGCTTGCCATGCGATGGCGGCCTTGGGGGAGATGTCGCTGTCCTTGCGCTCGCGGAAGTCGAGCAGCGTGGTGGCATTGCCCAGCTGGCCGCCGTAGGCCTTCCAGTCTTCGAAGCGCAGGCCGAGCGTTGTTTTCCAGTCGGGGGCGAAGCGCCAGGTGTCCTGTGCGTAAAGCGACTGCAGCCGCGTGTTGCCGTTGAACTGCGAGAAGGGCGTGAGCGCGGGGCCGGAGAACCAGTCGCCGGTGTTGCTCACCTGCGTGCGCAGCTTCGCCGTGTCCTGTTGCACGCCGAAGTCGACCACGTGCGCGCCCACGCCTTCGGCGCTGCCGGTGGGCCGCCAGGTGCCGGCGAGCTTGAGGGTGTTCCAGCCGGTGCCGTCCATGTCGGTGGTGCGGCCGGGGGCGCCCAGGAGCGTGGTCGGTGTTCCAAGCGGGAGCCAGTACGGCGTCGACTGCGCCGCACCCGGGCTGGTCGGCACGATCGGCGTCCGCAACGTGTCCTTGGCATAGTCGTAAAGGCTGCCGGACACCTCCCAGTCGAACACACCGCCGGTGTGGCTCTTGACCGACAGCCCCTGCATCGTGTGCGTGAGGTCGTTCTGCGTCGGCGCCAGCGCGGGGCTCGGCGAATCGAGGTTGTAGACTCGGCCGCCGATGTTCACCCTGCCCCCATACACCGGAAGGCCGTTGCGGTCGCGCAGGTAGCTGTCGACCGCCCCGTAGGTGCTGTTGTTCCAGGCGCCCAGCACGTAGGTGGCGCGCACGGTGGGTGTGAAGTCATAGGCCAGCTTGAGCTTGGCCTGCTCCTGCGTGGTGTCGTAGATCGTGGCGCCGCCGACCAGCCACCAGGGCTGGTTGCTCGGGTTCAGGTCGAGCACGGCGCCGGTGACGGGCACGCCCGCGTTGCCGACGGTGCCTGCGCTCAGCAGCCGGTTGCCGAAGGTCAGCGCCTGGCCCTTGCTGTGCGTGCGGCTGGCGCTGAGCCACCAGGACCAATCGCCATTGCGCCCGCCGAGCGACATGTCCAGCTGGTCGGCCGCGGGCGACGAGTGGCTGTCGTACTGGTCGAATTGGCTGTAGGCGCCGCCCAGCTTGATGTGCGCCTCGAACTCGGTCGGCATCCGCGTCACGTAGTCGACCACCGCACCGACGGAGTTGCCCGGATAGGCCGCCGAGAACGGTCCGTAGAGCACGTCGACGCGGTCGATCTCCTCCGGCGACACCATGCCCCAGCGCGGCGCGAAGGTGGCGCCATTTCCCAGCAGGTTGGACAGCGGGATGCCGTCGGCGTAGACCATCGAGCGCGCGCTGTTGCCGGTGCCGGACGCGCGCGTGGCCAGCACGGCATGGTTGAAGTCGCCGATGTAGCGCTTGCGCACCACCAGGCTGGGCAGGTACTTGAGCGCGTCCTCGGCGTCGGTGGCGTTGACCGCGGCCTCGATCTGCTCACGCGTGGTACCTTCGATGACGGTCGGTATCTGCGTCGGCAGCGAGGTCGGCCGGCCGCCCGGCACGGTGATGGTGCCGAGCATGCGGGCGGTGTTGTCCTCTCCGAGTTGGTGGTCCGCCCAGGCGGGCGCGGAAAACGCCATGGCGACTGCGACGGCGGTGCGTGTTCTTTTCATCGTGTTCCTCCGAAACTTCATGGCCAGGACGGCCGGCAGCGCCCGCACCAGTGGCACGGGCGGCTGCGACTTGGATCAAGTCAGGAGGAAGCTGGAGGGCCGCGCGCCGGCAGCGGCGCACGGGTGGCCGCGGCAAGGCGCGCGGCGGGGATGGGCTGGGCTGCATGGCCCAGCGGCTGGATGACGGGGAGCTTGGCCAGCGACGCGGCGGGCGGCGGCGCGCCGGTCAGCACACACAGCGGGCAGTCCATGTGGCTGGCGCCGAGTTCCTGCGCGCCGTCGTCGGTCTGCACCACGGCCTTGATCGCGCCGGCGCTGGAACACACCAGCTCCACCGCCTGCGGATGCACGATGGGCGAGGCGATCGCCGCGCCCATCGACAGCATGAACCACAGCAGCACGCCACGACCGACAAGGGCGAGGGAGCGGGTGTGGCGGAGCAGGCGGAACATGGGAGCAGGATTATGGCTCGGGCACCACCCGCGTGACGGTGAAGCCGCGCGCCGCCATCAAGGCGGGCAGGCCATTGGGACCGACCATGTGCAAGGCGCCAACGGCCCCGAACACGCGCTGGCCGAGCTTGTGCAGCGTGGCGATGCCGTCGGCCAGGGCGGGGTTGCGGTCGTCGAGATAGCGCCGCATCCGGCGCTTGTCGTCGGGACGGTCCACGCATTTGCACCACTGGAAGTAGGTCTCCAGCCGGGCGGCATCGCTGCGCGCCCAGGCGTCGGCCAGCGCGATGGTGCTGGCGCGCGCCTCGCCGCGTTCCAGATCCTCCAGCGAATCGTCGATGTCCGCGGCCTGCTCCGCTTCGGAGTCGCCTTCGAGCATCCGCAGTTGGCCGCCCGCGGTTTCGAGCGCGATCACCGGCTTGCCGGCGCCGCGCGCGATGCCGGACAGCACCCCTTCGATGCCGAACTCGGGGTACAGGCCATCCGCGCGCATCGACAGCGAGCCCAGCGCCGCCACCTGGATCACCGGGCGCAGCTTGCGCTGCGGCTCGCTGGGCACGCAGGCCAGGGCGCGCTGGCGCTCGATGCGGCGGACGCGTTCGGGCGTTAGCACGCGGGCGGCAGCACCCGGATCGGGCGGAGAGAGCAAGGTGCGCAAGGTCTCCGGGTCGCCCAGGTCCAACTCCAGCGCGACGGTGTCGCTCTGCTCGAGGGCCTGTGTCACCTTGGGGCCGGGGAACAGCCAGGGAGCCTTGCCAAGGTGCAAGGTGCCGTAGAGCCAGGAGACGCGCCCATCGCGCTCGATGCGCCACAGCACGCCGCGGTCGGGCGCACGCTTCACCGCGCGTTCGGCGCCGCCGGGCACGAAGGTCGGCACCTGCGCGGGCGGCGGGCAGACGATGGGCGCCTCCTTGAGCGGCGGTGCTTTCGCCGGCGTCACCGCCCCCGCGGGCGCCGAAGCGAACAATGCGCAGGCCGCGACCAGCAAGAACTGCCGGATCACGCCAGCGCCGCCTTGAAGTCGGCGATGAGGTCGCTGGCGCGCTCCAGCCCGACCGACACGCGGATCAGGCCTTCGGCCACGCCCACTTCGGCACGCTTGGCCGCACCGATTTCCCAGAAGATCGTCGGCGCGACGGGAATGATCAGCGTGCGCGTGTCGCCCAGCCCGGTCGCCTTGATCGGCAATCGCAGCTTGTTCAGCACCGGAACGAGGGCATCCGCATCACGCAACTCGAAGGAGAACAGCCAGGAACCGGCGCTGAAATACGCCTTGGCGAAGGCATGCTGCGGATGCGAGGGCAGCATCGGGTAGTAGACGCGGGCCACGGCCGGATGGCTTTCGAGGAAGCTCGCCAGCGCCAGCGCCGTCGCGCTGGTCTGCGCGATGCGCAGCGACAGCGTTTCGGCGCCGACCGAGATGCGATGCGCCGCGTCCGAACTCAGCGTGCCGCCCATGTCGCGCAGCGCCTTCTTGCGCAGTTGCGTCAGGCCCCACTGCTTCACGTCGCCCTGACGATAGCCGGCGAAGATGTTGTCGTAGCGCGTCCAGTCGAACAGCCCGGTGTCGGTGACCGCGCCGCCCAGCGTGTTGCCGTGGCCGGCGATGGTCTTGGTCAGCGAGTTGATCGACAGGCTCGCGTCCACGCGCCTGGGCAGGAACAGCGCGGGCGAGCTGATCGTGTTGTCCACCACGTAGACCAGGCCGCGCTCCTTGCACAACTTGCCGATGCCGGCGAGGTCGGGGATCTGCGTGCCGGGGTTGGCGATGGTCTCGACGAACACCATGCGCGTGGCCGGCGTGACCGCGTCGGCCACCGCCTGCGTCGAGGTCGGGTCGACCAGCGTCACGCCGACGCCCAGGCCCTGCAGCGTGGCCAGCAGGCTCAGCGTGTTGCCGAACAGGTAGCGGCTCGCGACCAGGTGGTCCCCGGCGCGCAGCAGGGTGAAGAACACCGCCGTGACGGCCGCCATGCCGGTGGCGAAGCAGACGGTGCCGACGCCCTCTTCCAGTTGCGTGATCTTGGATTCCAGCGCCGCCGTGGTGGGCGTGCCCTGGCGCGCATAGTTGAAGCGGCCCTTGAGCGTGCCCTGGAAGACTCCGATGAGGTCCTCCACCCGCTCGTAGCCGTACTGGACCGAGGTGTGCACCGCCATGTGGACGCCGCCCTGCTCTACACCGAAATGGCGGTCCGCATGGACGAGGCGGGTGGTGGGATCGGGCGTGGTGGTGTCTTCGGTGGTCATGGTGGTTCCGTCGGTACGGCGCGGCTATGCTGCGCGGATGCACAGCATATTTCACCTTGCCTTCAACGTCCGCGACCTCGACGCCGCGCGCCGCTTCTACGGTGGCCTGCTGGGCTGTACCGAGGGCCGCAGCACCGACACCTGGGTCGACTTCGATTTCTTCGGCCACCAGATCTCGCTGCACCTGGGCGAGCCCTTCGCCACCGCACCGACCGGGCGCGTGGGCGACGTGATGGTGCCGATGCCGCACTTCGGACTGGCGCTCGCGCTGCCCGACTGGCGCGCCATGGCCGACCGGCTGGAGGCGGCCGGCACGGAGTTCGTGCTGAAGCCGCAGGCTCGCTTCGAGGGCCAGCCGGGCGAGCAATGGACCATGTTCTTCCGCGACCCCTTCGGCAATCCGATCGAGGTGAAAGGGTTTCGCTCGCTGGAGACGGTCTACGAGAAGTAGACCGTTGCGGCTTATTTGCCGGCGTCGATCCGCTTCTGCATGCGCGTGGCGCGCTCGGCCGATGGCGGGTGCGAGCTCATCATCGAACTGCCCGAACCGCCGCCGAGTTGCGCGAGCTTCTGGAAGGCGGTGACGAGGCCCTTGCGCTCCAGCTTGCGCTGGGTCAGCACGTCGAAGGAATAATCGTCCGCCGTGCTTTCCTGCGACTGCGAGAACTGTGCGTTGACGAACTTCTCGGCCAGTGCGCCGGCTTGCGACTGCGACAGTTGGCCGACGACGCCACCGGCCGCGCCGGCTGCACCGCGCACCGCGGAAGTGGCTGCGGCGGCCTGCATGGCGCCCTTGCTGTGGCCGAGCGCCACGTGGCCGATCTCGTGGCCGATGACGCCGCGCAGTTCGTCGTCGTTCATCAGGTCCATCAGGCCGCTGTAGACGCGGATGCAGCCGTTGGCCATGGCCCAGGCATTGACTTCCTTCGTCATGTAGACCTTGTAGTCGGCCTTCTTGCCGTTCACCGAGTCGGGCATGGCGCGGACCACGCGGTTCAGGCGCTGGGTGTACTGGCTGCTGGCCGGTGCGACCTGGGTCTGCTTGTCCATGGCGCCGCAGGACTCGTTGGACATGTTGATGACGTCGGCATCCGTCAGCGACATGGCCTTGTAGGCCGAGCCGCCCGCGTCCATGAGGACGTTGGTGTCCATGTTCGAGACGGATTTGCAGCCCGCGAGGGCGACGGCCGCGGCCAAAGCCGCAGCCAGAGGTACGAAACGCATTGAAGCTCCCTGATCTTTGTAGATGAATGACAGGCGGCGGTGCCGGCCTGCCGCTGCCCGGCGGATCGGATGTCCGCTGTGGCAGCGCGGCGATCTTAGGGGATCGGCGCAGGGCTTCGTCCCAGCCTTGCGGTGGGAGAGGGATTAAGTCCGGCTTCCGAAGGCGTGAAGATTTCGCAGCGAGGGCGCCTGCCGGGAGGCCGGTCCGCGGAGCGGAACCGTACCCCAGTACGGTGACAACGAAGTTGCGGCAGAGGCTGACAACTGCGCGAAGCGCTTGTCATGCCGGAGCCACCACCGCAGGCCCCAGATCGGTTGGCCGCAGTAGAAGGCTTCGCGCCTTCAGTCCAGCTTGATGCCCTGGGCCTTGATGATCGGGCCCCAGCGATTCGCTTCGGCGCGCGCGAGGGCGGCGAACTGGGCCGGCGTGCCCGGCAGCGGTTCCATGCCGAAGTCCTCGAAGCGCTTCTGCACGGCGGGGTTGCCGAAGGACTTGTTGAGTTCGGCGTTGAGCCGGGTCACGACCGGCGCGGGCAGGCCGGCCGGCCCGAGCACGCCCTGGAACGCGAACACCTCGGTGTTGGGCACGCCCACTTCGGCCAGTGTCGGCACGTTGGGCAACAGCTTGCTGCGCTGGGCCGAGCCGATCGCCAGCACGCGCACCTTGCCGCTCTGCATGATCGACAGGCCGGAGGCCAGGTCGAGGAACATGCAGGGCACCTGGCCGCCCATCACATCGGCCATGGCCGGCGCGGCGCCGCGGTACGGGATGTGCGTGATGAAGGTGCCGGTGCGGTGCTTGAACATCTCCATCGCGAGGTGGTGCGGCGAGCCGTTGCCGGGCGAGGCGTAGTTGAGCTGCCCTGGGTTGGCTTTGGCATTGGCCAGGAACTCCTTGAAGTCCTTCGCGGGGAAGGCTGGATTGACCACCAGCGCCAGCGGAAAGCGGCCGATCGCGCCGATGTAGCTGAAGTCCTTCTCCGGGTTGAAAGGCAGCTTGCTGAACAGGAACTCGTTGAAGGCCAGCACGGCGTTGTCGGCCGACATGATGGTGTAGCCGTCGGGCTTGCTCTTGGCGACGATGTCGGCGCCGATGTTGGTCGACGCGCCGGGGCGGTTGTCGATGACGATGGACTGGCCCAGCGGTACGCGCATGGCTTCGGAGAGCGTGCGCGCGATGACATCGGTGCCGCCCCCCGCCGGATAAGGCACCACCCACTTGATGACCTGGTCGGGATAGTTCTGCGCGTGCGCCCACGGTGCGAGCGTGGTGGCGCCAGCGGCTGCCAGGCCGGTGAGGAGGGTTCTGCGTTGGATGTTCAAGTCGTGGTCTCCGGGGATGAGGGAACGGGAGTCGAAAGGGAAAGGGATTCTGACAACGAAGGCATCGGCAGGTCGTGCAGCGCGTCGGCGAGCGCCTGGCTGCAGCGCGCCTCGTCGCCGACCTGCTCGAACAGCAGCAGCGCGAGCCGTGCGAGGAACAGCGATTCGCGCGGCGTGCCGGCTTCGGTGATGGCGCGTGCGCATTGGGCGTAGAGGCGGTCGCGCGCTTCGGCGGGCAATGTGGCAGTGGTCGTCATGTCGTTTCCAGGATGTCGGCACGCGCGTTGGCTGCGCGCGCCAGGGCCTGCGAGATGGCGCCGGGCGACGGATCGCGCCAGCGCGCGGCGACGTGGCCGTCGGGGCGCAGCAGGTAGACCGCGCCGGCCTCGCCGGCTCCGAGGGCGGCGAAGGCGGCTGCCGTGTCGTCGGTGCGGCGCAGCTTGTGACGCACCAGTGGCAGGTTGTGGGTCTCGATGTCGAGTGTTGCGTCGGCCGTGGCGCCGTCGGCTTGCAGCACGAGCAGCGTGAAGCCTGGCTTCGTCAGGAGGTCGGTCAGGTGTAGCGATGGGCCGAGCTGTTGCTCGGGCATCACCTCGCCGGTCCTGGGTCCTGTGGGCAAGTCTTCGCTGTCGCTCGACAGGGCCGAATCGTCGTAGCGCACGGCCTGCGTCTGGCGCGGGTTGATCAGGTTCGCGATCTCGCGATGCTTGCCGGACAGCGACAGCGCAGCCTCGCGCAGCAGGTCGAATCCGCGCGAGGGCGGCGACATGAACTCGGTGCTGCGCATCGCGCTCTCCGCGTTGATGTGGAAAGCCGCGATGCGCTCCTCCGAATAGCTGGCCAGCAGCGTCGGCGCCGACACGCCGCGCGCCACCAGCGCCAGCTTCCATGCGAGGTTGTCGGCATCGTCGAAGCCCGAGTTGAGCCCGCGCACACCGAAGATCGGCATCGCATGCGCCGCGTTGCCGGCGAACAGGATGTGGCCGTGGCGGTAGTTGTCGAGCGTCATCGCACCGGCGCGGTAGACGGAAGTCCAGACCGTGTGCCAGGGCAGGTCGCCCTCGCCGATGGCTTCGAGGTGCCGCTGCACGAAGTCCGTGACGGCCTCGGGTTTGAGCGCCTCCTCCGTGCTCTGGCCGGCGCGCAACTGGTAGTCGATACGCCAGATGTCGTCGGGCTGGCGGTGCATCAGCACGGTGGAGCCGGGGTTCCACGGCGGGTCGAACCAGGCGCGGCGCTCGGTGGGGTGCTTGCTCTTGAGTTCGATGTCGATGATGACGTAGCGGCCTTCGTAGCCGGTGCCGTGCAACTCCAGGCCGAGCGCCTTGCGCACGCTGCTCTGGCCGCCATCGCAGGCCGCCAGCCACTGGCCGTGCAGCGCATAGCCGCCATCGGCATTGCGCACTTCGACGGTGACGCCGGCATCGTCCTGCGCGAGCGCCACCAGTTCGGTGCCCCAGCGGATGTCGATGAGTCCCGGCGTCGCCGCGTTGCGGCGGACGATGGCGTCGAGCAAATATTGCTCGATGTAGTACTGCTCCAGGTTGATCATCGGCGGCAGCTTCTGCGTGTCGTCGTGCGGCATCTCGAAGCGGAACACCTCGTCCTGCTTGTAGAAGCTGCGTCCGCCCGTCCATGGCAGGCCCTTGGCCAGGAAAGCCGGCAGCGCGCCCAGGCGTTCGATGATCTCCAGGCTGCGGCGCGAGATGCAGGCGGCGCGGCTGCCGACGCAGACGGTGTCGTCGGCTTCGAGGATCACGCTGCGCACGCCGTGGTTGGCCAGCCCGAGCGCCAGCGCCATGCCGACCGGTCCGCCGCCGGCAATGATGACCGGATGGCGGCCGGGCTCCATGCCGTTTTCGAGCGGCGGCGTCCAGGGCGCGAAGCGGGTGTAGTGGAAATCGCCGACCGACGGCGGCAGGTCGAGGTAGGGCGCGGGCGGCACCGGCCCCGAGGCCGCGTCGCCGGCTTGTGCGGAAGGATGGTTTTCGGTGTTCATCGGGAAGACCTCAGACGTTCTTCAGCCACGCTTCCATCGCGTCGACCGATTGCTTGACCAGGTCAGGCTGGCCGGCGAGGTAGTGATTACCGCCCTTCACCGCCACTTCGGTCAATCGGTTGCCGCCCGCCTCGCGCCACAGCGCGGCGGTGCTGGGGAAGGTCGAACCGTCGGCGGTGTGCGTCATGAGCAGGACCGGCACCGACGTGCGTGCGAGGCAAGCCGGACCATCGGCCTGCGAGCCCGACGACCATTGCGACAGCCACGAACGCAGCGTGTTGAAGCGGCCCATCGCGTTGGCCGCGTAGTTGACGGTGCGCGCATCGCCCCAGATCGAGCCGACCGGGCGATCGTTGGCGTCGAGCGAGATGTCGAGGAAGCGCGGGTCGCTGTGCGTGCGGTAGACCAGGAATGTCTGGTCCGATGGCGCGCCGGGCGTGCCGCGCAGCATGCGCAGCCGGGCCCACACCCAGGCCTCGATGCGGTCGCGGCGGGCCAGTTGGGCTTGACGGAATTGCGCCACGAAGTCGGCCTTGAACGGCACCGGTTCCTTCGTCGCATACAGGTCGAAGGCCGGATCGGTGGCGAGTGGATCGGCCTCCTCGATGACCGAAGGATCGAGCCACTCGGCGAGCAGGCGCGAACGGCCCGGATGCGCGGCCGACAGCATCAGGCCGTCGACCGGCGGCATGTCGGCAGATGACAGGTGCGTGGGCAAGCCGTCGACGAAGTGGGTGGCGGTGAGCGATTCGGCCTGCGACTGGTAGAACGACGACAGCGCCGCGCCGCCCGAATTGCCGATCAGCACGACCTTCTTGTAACCCTGCGCACGCAGCCATTTCACGCCAGCGCCGAGGTCCTGCAGCACCGTCTCCATGAGCAGCATGGTGTCGTTGCCGGCGTAGCGCGAGTTGAGGCCCATGCATGCAATACCGCGAGCGGCCAGCGGCTCCAGCAGGTAGTGGCCCATGAAGTTGCTGGTCGGGTGCATCACGATCGCAGCGGTGCCGGTGCCCTGCCCCTTCGGCCGCATGAGGGAACCGAAGATGCGCGGGCGCAGTGCCTGCAGGCCCGACTGGCTTTCCATGACGACGCCCGGCTGGACGTCGATGACGACGAGTTCGAGATCAGGCACGGGCGGCCTTTCGTTCGGTCGTCCAGACGGCGAGCGCGGCATGGGCGTCGCGCTTGTAGCCGTCGAGTTCGCCTTGCGTGGCGAGTTCGGTCGTGAGTTCGAGGCGGAAGCCGTTCGGGTCGAAGAAGTAGATCGAGTGGATGTAGCCGTCGTGGTCGGTCACGCCGATGACCTCCACGCCGTTGGCTTGCAGGCGCGCCTTCATGTCCTCCAGCGCCTGGTCGGAGTCGACGCGCAGCGCGATGTGATTGACCCAGCCAGGGGTGTTCGGCGAAGGCTCGGCGGCGGTGTCGTCGCCGAGGTCGAAGAAGGCCATGTGCGAGCCGTCGGCCATGCGGAAGAAGATGTGGACATAGGGGCAGTGCTCGCCGGTCGAAGGAACCGTGTCCTTCTTGATCACGTGCGTGAGCGGCAGGCCGAGGACGTCTTCGTAGAAGTGCCGGGTTTCCTCGGCGTCGCGGCAGCGCCAGGCGAAGTGGTGCAGGCCGTGGATGGGGTGGAGCGGTGGGGGCGTCATGGTGGAGGGATTGTCCCGATGGCGTCCGGTGCTGGGTGTCGTAACTTTGTATGAAGTGTTTACCCTAGCCGTTCGACGATGAAGCGCCGCCGCATCCACCCTTCGACCCAGCCCGAATCCGTGTCGGCGACGGTGGCCGTCGGCATCGTCGCGGGCATCGGCACCCCGCACCTGGCGGACGGCTTCCTGGCGGCGATGCAGAAGGTGTTGCCGCTCACCTTCTGCACCGTGTTCGCGCTCGGGGCCAACGGCCGTGTGGTGACCGTGTCGACCGCCAGCAACTACGGCGATGCGGCCTTCCAGACGTCGGAGCGCTACATCGAGAACCGCTTCGACCTGCTCGACCCCAACATGGTCTGGCTTTCGGCGCGCAAGCTGCCGAAGCAGGCGCAACTCTGGTTGAGCCACCAGCATGCGGACGAGGTGGCCGACCCGGCGTATCGCGCGGCCTGCTACGGGGACGTGGGGATTCGAGAGCGCACTTCGGTGCTGCTGCTGTTGCCGGGCGGGCAGCGCGCGGCGGTGAGCTTCTATCGGAGCCTGGCGCTGCCGGAGTTCGTCGAGGCGGACTTCGATGCGATCGCGGCGCATGCGGCATTGCTCGCGGAGGCGACGGCGGCGCACAGCCGGGGGTTGGTGGGGGCGGCCACGCCGCGCGCCTTGGGCGCAGCGTCGTCGAGGTTGTTGTCGCTGAGCGTGCGCGAGCGCGCAGTCATCGACCACCTGCTCGCCGGGCGAACGGCGAAGGAAGCTGCGCGCGAGATGGATGTCGAACTGAGCACGGCGCGCACCCACCAATACCGCGCTTTTCGAAGGCTGGGCATCGCGAGCCTGAAGGACTTGCTGATGCGCGACGAGTTCAGGCGGTCTTGAGTTCGAGGCCGTCGAGCGCCGCGAACAGTTCGTCCACCTTGCCGGGCGCGAACACGCCGTCGGGGCCTTGCGAATGGATATCGGTGAAGGGCGACTGGTAGAGCCGCTGCGCCGGCATCGCGCCGTCTTCGGTCAGGCAGTGAACCACCTCGTCGATGAATTGGAGCTGGCTCGCGGTCGCAGTAGTGCCTGCGATCAGGTGCGCGAAAGCCTGGGCCACAGCCTCGCGGTCGAGGCCAACCAGAGAACGCACGAAAGCGGGCAGGCTCTTGTGCAGTTCGCGTGCACGTTCGATGTCGCCATCGGTGCCGCCGGCTTCGTGCAGCAAACTGTCGAGTTCGCCCAGGTCGGCCTTGGTCAACGGCTGGTTGCGGCGCAGCTTGTGCAGTGCCAGTCGATCTTCATGGGCCCGCAGGAACGCCTTGGCCTTGCTGCGAAAACGCTCGAAGTCGACGGCGCTCGACACGGTCGGCAAGTCGATCTCGGTCAGCTCGCCAAGTTCGTCGTCGAAATCGGTGTAGACCACCTTGCGGCGTGTCTTCTCCAGCAGCTTGACCAGCGCGCGCAGCTTGCGACGTGCCTGCTCCAGCATCGGCAGCGTCACGCCTTCCCACCATTCTTCGCCGGCCACCGCTTCGATCAAGGGCAACTGTTCGCGCACGGCTGGAATGCTCGTGAGTTCGAGCAGGCCGCCCGCGATCTGGCACACCTGCTTTTGCAGGCGCTCGAATTCTGGCTCCGCACGCAGGCTCGCCAGTTGCGTACGCAGCATCAACAGGTCGAAGCGCTTGGCGTCCTCGTCGTCATCACGCACGGTGGTCGGCAAACCCGACAGGTGCTGCGCCGCTTCTTCCAGTTGGTCGGTTGTCGGCCGCTCCCATGCCTTCACGTCGGTCCAGGCTTCCACCCAGCGGCGCTGCGGGCGCACGACGAAATTGTCGAGACGCATGCCCGCCACGATCTCGTGCAGCGCGGCAGCGGTGTCCTTGCGGATGCGCGATTCGGTCAGGTAGGGGGAATCGATCACCTCGTCGCCTGCGGCATGGGGTCGCTTGTCCAGTTCGCCGACCAGTTCGATGCGTGCCTTGAACAGTCTCTGCCCGAGCGGCTCGCTCATCGCGCCATCAGTGCTTTCCAGGTCCTGGCTGAAGTATTCGAGGTTCTGGCAGAAATCGAAGATCAGGAAGTCCTTCTTGTCCTGGTCCGGCGCGAACAGGTCCCTGCACAAGCGTGTGCCGCGCCCGACCATCTGCCAGAACTTGGCCTTGGACCGCACGATCTTGAAGAACACCAGGTTCAGCACTTCGGGCACATCGATGCCCGTGTCCAGCATGTCGACCGAGATGGCGATGTGCGGCGCCTTGTCCTTCTGCGAAAAGTCGTCGATGAGCGACTGCGCGTATTCGGTCTTGAAGGTGATGATTCGAGCGTAGCTGCCGTTGTACTGAGGGTAGTTGGCATCGAAGCGCCCGGCGATGAACTCCGCATGCCGCTGGTTCTTGGCGAAGACGATGGTCTTGCCGATGCGGTCGCCGCCCGCCACCTTGTGGCCGCGCGTCATCAGCAACTCCAGCACCTTGTCGACGGTGTCGATGTTGAACAGCCATTTGTTCACCGCCTCGGCGCTCACTTCTTCGGGCGCCTCGGTGCCGTCCTCGTCCCATTCGAGCGCGTCCCACTGGTCCTTCTCGTCCTCGCTCAGGTCGTCGTAGCGGATGCCCTGGCGCTGGAACTTGAGCGGCACCGAGATGGCCTTGGGCGGCACCAGGAAGCCTTCGGCGATCGCGTCGTCGAGGCCGTAGGCGTCCGTGGGCACGCCGCTTTCCAGCTCGAACAGGCTGTAGGTGTTGCG
The DNA here is from genome assembly GCF_018449755.1 of Variovorax sp. dw_954. Lineage (NCBI taxonomy): Bacteria > Pseudomonadati > Pseudomonadota > Betaproteobacteria > Burkholderiales > Comamonadaceae > Variovorax > Variovorax sp. dw_954. The sequence goes on from NZ_JAAVVD010000023.1 coordinate 119,866, forward strand.
GTCGATCTCGTCCTTGGGCGTGGCGGTCAGGCCGACCAGCAGCGCATCGAAATACGAAAAGATCGCGCGGTACTTCTGGTAGATGGAGCGGTGCGCCTCGTCCACCACGATCAGGTCGAAGTAGCCGATGCCGAAGCGCTTGGTGTTGCCCGCCCCCTTGTCGATGAGGCCCATCATCGTCGGGTAGGTGCAGACGTAGACGCGGCCTTCGGTGTTCTTCTCGGTGACGAGGTTCACCGGCGACGACGCGGGCAGGTGCTTCTTGAATTCGCCCACCGCCTGGTTGACCAGCGCCACGCGGTCGGCCAGGAACAGCACGCGCTTGCACCAGTTGCGGCGCATCAGCAGGTCGACCAGCGCAATCACCGTGCGCGTCTTGCCGGCGCCGGTCGCCATCACGACCAGCGCCTTGCGGTGCAGGTCGCGCTCGAAGGTCTCGCCGATGCGGCGGATCGCGCGGTGCTGGTAGTGGCGCTCGACGGTGGCGTCGTCGATGGTGGTCTTGCCGAGCGGCTTTCGGCTGGCGCGGCGCTGCACCATTAGCTGAAGTTCGTCCTTCTTGTGGAAACCCTGCACCGCGCGCGGCGGGCTCATGGCGTCGTCCCACATCCAGTGCTCGTAGCCGTTGGTGCCGTACATGACCGGCCGCTGGCCGAACTGCGCTTCGAGGCAGTCCGCGTACAGCTTGGCCTGTTGCTCGCCTTCCTTGGCGCTGCGCCGCGTGCGCTTGGCTTCGACGATGGCCAGGGGCTTGCCATCGTTGCCCCACAGCACGTAGTCGATGAAGCCCTTGGCCTGCTGGTTGGGCATGCCGGTGACTTCGTATTCGCGGTCGCGCTCTCCCGTGAGCGCCCAGCCGGCTTCCTTCAGCAGCAGGTCGATGAACAGGTCGCGGGTGGCGGCCTCGTTGTAGTCGTGGGCGTCCTGCGCGTCGGGCAGCGCGGCGTTGGCGGACTTGGCGGCTGCGACTTCGGCGCGCAGTGCGGCGAGTTCAGCGTCGAGCGTGGCGCTGCGCTGCTCAGCTGTGCGTAGGGCGGCATCGCGTTCAGCCAGTGCTTCGGCCTGCTTCTGCAACGCCTCTTGCGCGGCGACCTGCGCGGCCTGGCTGGCGGCCTGTTGCCGCTGCAAGGCATCGTCGTTGACCGGCTTCGGCAGCAGCGCCGGGTTGAACTGCACGCTGGCCTGCGGCCGTGCCGCGACGTTGCGCGCGTATTGGCGGACAAGCCAGAACGCGACGTGGAACAACTCGCGCACGGCAGAGGTCGCATCCTGCGCCGCGACCGGCCGCGCGTTGTGCACCGCGTTGTTGCCCAGCTTGCGGATCACGTCCATCTTGGCGTGCAGCGGCGGGCCGACCAGTTGCTGGAAGCTCGGCTCGTAGAGGAAGGCCGACAGGTCGGGCTTGTACGGCATGCGCAAGCTGCCGCCGCGTCCGCCCTCGGCCTGGAACAGCCAGACGACGATGAGTTCGAGCGTGCGGCGGGCGTAGAAGCAGGCGGTGCGCGGGTCGGCAAGTGCGGCGCGCTCGGCGCGGAAGGCTTCGTTGAAAAGCTCGGGCCATTCGGCCTGGAGAAAGCTGAAGTTCGAAGTGCTCAACGGTTTGCTCCAAGTCCATATGAAAGGCTGCCTATCACATGGCGGCGGATGGCGTCCATGTGACAGGCACGCAGGTACATGGGTTCAGTCCTGCGCATCGGCAGTGTCGCTGGAGGCGTCTCCAGACCATCCGGAGACCGTCAGCGAAAGACCGAGGCCGTTCGCGAGTTGCAGCAAGCGCCCGAACGAACAGCGCGCAGGGTCGCTTTCCGCATCACGAATGAAGGAAGGGCTGACATTGCACACCGCTGCCGCTTGGCTACGAGACAAGCCTTGGCGCTTGCGCTCGGCCGTCAGGCGCGAGGCAAGGTGCGGGAGGACGTCGGAGTCGAGCAGCATTTTTGACCTTACAGGGTCAGTTTAGCCAGTCCGTTGAGCAAATGCTTGCTTTTTGACCCGTTGGGAGCAAATTTTCGTATGTGCCGCTAAAGCAGGTTGAGTCAAGGTCCTCGAAATCATCGCCATGTTTTATAAGTGTTTGTTTTCAAAGGATTTTTTCTTTTTTCTAAAGAGTTTTTAAAAAGCCCTTTACCCGATGTTGGACAGTCATGCGTTGCGAAACCCGAAAAAATGCGACACGTTAGCTGCTCATGTCGCGCGGAACGACATGTCCGGAAAACGCGTCGCCAAAATCGAGAAATCGCAACACGTTTCATTGACGTGTCGCTTGGCGCGACATATGCTCCAAACATGTCGCCAAAACAGCTTTTCGACAACATGACGTCTCCCGCCACGATTTGGCAAGCAGATCGCCCCTACGACGCCCTGCCCCTCCTCCCCCCGGCAACCGACCTCGAAAGCAAGCCGATCCTCAAGCAGTGCATCACGGCGCGGGCTGCGTTGGCGGAACTCAAGCAGGCCACCGAGTTGATTCCCAACCCGACTGTCCTCATCAACATCATTCCCTTGCTGGAAGCCAAGGACAGCTCCGAGATCGAGAACATCGTCACCACCACCGACAAGCTTTTCCGGCATGCCGACGGGCACGACAGCCAAGCCGATCCGGCCACCAAGGAGGCGCTGCGCTATCGCACCGCCTTGCACCAGGGATTCCAGTCCCTCAGCCGGCGCCCGCTCTGCACCTCGACGGCGGTGGAAATCTGCACGGCCATCAAGGGCGTGGAGATGGACATCCGGAAGACGCCGGGCACCCAGCTGATGAACGAACGCAGCGGCGAAAGCATCTACACCCCGCCCGAAGGCGAGGCCCTGCTGCGCAAGCTGCTCGCCAACTGGGAGCGCTTCCTGCACGAGACGACCGACCTCGACCCGCTTATCCGGATGGCCGTGGGGCACTACCAGTTCGAAGCCATCCACCCCTTCACCGATGGCAACGGCCGCACGGGCCGCGTCATCAACATCCTCGTGCTCATCCAGGAACAGCTGCTGGCGCTCCCCGTGCTGTACCTCAGCCGCTACATCATTGCGAACAAGGCCGACTACTACCGCCTGCTGCAGGACGTCACGCGCCTGCAATCACCCGAAGGATGGGAGGCATGGGTGCTCTACATGCTGCGCGCGGTGGAAGACACCGCCCGCTGGACCACTCAAAAGATCGCCGCCATCCGCACCCTGGCCGAGCACACCACCGAGTACGTGCGCGAGAAGCTGCCCAAGATCTACAGCCGCGAACTGATCGAGACGATCTTCGAGCAGCCGTATTGCCGCATTGGCAACCTGGTGGACAAGGAGCTCGCCGGCCGACAGGCCGCATCACTCCACCTCAAGAGCCTGGCCACGCTGGGCGTGCTGAGCGAAACGCAAGCGGGGCGGGAAAAGCTGTTCGTGCATCCCAAGCTGATGCAATTGCTGATGCGGGACGGGAATGGGTTTGCGAAGTACGGTTGAAGTGCCGACCTCGACGGCGCCGATCTCAGGCGGGAACAAACCATTCGTTCAGTTGAGCCCGCAGCCGCATGAACGCCAGATCGGTGCAGTTCTGGAGGCTGATCCTCCGCGTCACGCTCTCGTAAAGCGCCGAGGACCGCGGCTGCTTGTGGATCGGCCGCATGGCGTCCAGCGCTTCTTTCGGTCGATGCGGTTTGTCGTTCGCGTCGAACGCGAATCCCCGCCCGCGCAGCCAATCCCGGACGGGCTCGTTTATCGGCCAGTTCAAAACCTCACGCATGGCGTTGTCGCTGCCCCAGACCCAGGCGTCCACCTCCGGGTCGATGACGATCGCCTTCCCTCGCGATCCCCACACGGATTGCAGCCGCGCATCCAGAGCCGCTTCGATTTCCAATGCCGGAACGTCCGGCTGACCGCAGCCTTCATGGTCCATCACGAGCAGGGCGTGACTGAACCTGCTCGTCTCGCCCGCCAACACATCCGGACCCGAAGTCCTGACGCCGCCGTCGCGCCCGGGATGGGTCCTGAAGTCGAAACTGATCTGGCGAATGCCCAATGCGGCATGCCGCTGCAACGCCCCACGCAAGGCGAACTGCGCGTTCTTGTCCGCAACCAACACCACGAGGTCTTGCATGCGACTAACTCAGGATGCCTGCGGCAAACAGAACCCCGAGATCGGGCCGGCCTTCCCGCCATTGCCGCAGCGCCGGATGCTTGTCTCCGGACACGATGTCGGTCGCGCCCGAATGATCCTTGGCAAAGCACAGGACCTGCGCCGGGTCCAGCAGGTTCAACGCCACCGGACTGTGCGTCGCAATCAGGACCTGCCCGTCGTAGATGGACGACAGCGACTGGATCACCGTCTCGATGGCGCGCGGATGGATTCCGTTCTCCGGCTCCTCGATCAGCAACACGCCATTCAAGTCGGGGAGATAGGCCGGAATCGTCAACGCCAACAGTCGAAGAGTCCCATCCGACACCAGCCACGACGGGACGATCGCCCCCGTTGAGTACTTGATCACCAGATAGCGATGGCGATCGTCCTCGCGCTCGACCGTGTCAATGTCCGCAACATCTTCGAGCGCCGTTCTCACGTGATCGAGCCATCCGGCAAAGCGCTTCGCGTCCTTGCGAAGTTCCGCAATCACCCACGGCAGGTTGGAGCCATCGGTCTGGAATCGCGACCCCAGCCCTGGCGGACTCGCCTGCCGTATCGTCTGGCTGTTGAGAACGACGTTTTGCACCCCGGTCTCCAACAGGTCCCGAAACCATGAACTGACCGGGAAGCTGGCTTCATCGGCCGGCACATTGGCAAGCGCAAGCTTGGCGCGGCCCAGCTTGAACGACGGTGCGTAGGTCGACTTGGCGCCCTCGGGGTAGTAGTTGTCGTTGCCCCCAGCCACCTTTTTCACAACGGTCTTGGCGGACTTCTGTTGCGGCTTGAGGAATATCGCAGGCGCATCGTGCGGCGCTTCGGGAAACAGGTTGCGCTGAGACACCACATCAACATAAGGCTCGCGAAGCCAGAGTGTTTCGTGATCCACGGTCAGTTCATTGCTCTGGGTGTCGAATCCGATTTCAAGCTCGTACCGGACGAGCGTGAACCGCTGGTACTCCGCATCCATGCGTGCATGCACGGCTGAAGGGATCGGGGCTTCGACCGCAAGCTGAAACGCTGAGCGTGTGGAGCGTCCATCCGCGCCACCTTGCCACACCAGCTTGTCGAAAGAAGGACTGCGGGAAAGCACTGTCCCACGGACATCGCCACGCCTTCGAACCAGATCACTCAGCAAACCAATGACATCCAGAAAGGTCGTCTTGCCGCTGGCATTCGGGCCGACCAACGCCTGGATCGGGCCAAGCGCTTGATCCACTGCCTTCAGGCTGCGGTAGTGGCGGGTTTGAATGCGCGAGAACATCAGGGCAGTGTCTCAGGTTGAGCTGAATCTATAGCTCGCCACGGAAGGCGCGGTGCTGGAGGGAGGCGAAGAGTTCATCGAGGCGGGACAGGGCGGCCTGATGGTCAGCCCTCAACCGCTCGATTGATTGGTTGAACCTCCCGAACTTTCGCTGCAGTTCAATTGGCGGAAGTGGAATCCGCATCTCCTCAAGCATTGTCTGATTGACCTTGAACGTGCCGTTGGTTGTGCGCGCAGCACTCTCGACCTGACGGCGAAGAAAGATCGAATGCCAGACGAACTGCAGATATCCGCGTTCGACTCTCGACGGGTCAACGCGCGCGGCAATCATCGTGTCGGGAAAGGTTGTATTCGCCATAGACGCTGGCGGGAACTTGCCCCTGCCAACCAAATTGAGGTTCCCATTTCCGCGGCAAATGAGGAAGTCCCGCGCATCAACAGCCTTTTGGCCGGGCGGGGTGGTCTCAAACGTGCTCTCTTTCCAAGCTGTTGCATCAAAAGCGGCGCCCGTGACTGCGGAAAGGGTGAGGACCTTTGCGACTACTTTCCCAGACTTTGATGGCGAAAGGCCGTTATGCAAGGGCATCGCCAAGGTCTTCTGAAAGCACTCCACCGGCCATCGCATGGCTTTTAACTCCAGATCCCCAAACATCTCCAGAAAGATCGCCAGCCCGAGGCTGTCGAGTTGGGCGATGGCCGCGCGGCGTTGGGTTCGGAGGGTTTCGGCTTGGTCGAGGATGGCGGCGATGCGGCGTTGTTCTGCGAGCGGCGGGAGCGGGATTTCAATCTTCGCCACATGCGCCGGCCGCGCTCTCAGCAGCGAACCGCCCACTCCAGAAACGGTCTGCATGAACTGCGAGTGAAACGGGTCGCCAATAACCACATGGCAGAGATAAGCCGGCTCAACACGAGGATCTCTAAAAACGATCCATTCGCCCGACGCTATCAAACGTCTGCCACGCGATGCACCTACGACCCATGAACGGCGAATGTGCGGAACGATTTTCGAAAGCAGCACGTCACCCGTACACACAACCTGCTTGGTTGATCCAATTTCACGTCCGTCAATGATCTTCGGCTGTCGCGAATCAAAGGCGGGAATGCTGTAAAGGTCAAAGGTTTCATCAGCGAACTTTGATGGGTCGACGCTACCTGCCCTCGACACCATCAATTCACCCACTGGGACTTTAGGGACAACTCTCACGCCAACAAGTCCTCAAGCGCCTTCGTGCCCTGCGCAATCTCCTCTTCCAACCGCCTCAACTCCGCGATGATCTCCGCCGGCTTCCGATGCGCCACCTCCGCATGCACCACCTCCCAATACCGGTTCAAGCTCAGGTCATACCCATTGCCCTCGATATCCGCCTTGGGCACACAAAAACTCTGATGCGTGCGCATGCGATGGCGCTCCGTCCCATCCCGCTCCCCCCATCGCACCAGCACATCCGGCAGGTTGTTCTTCGCATGCTCGGCATCGCTCAGGTCGATCCCTTGCGCCACAGGCTTCAGCCCCAGCTTGTCCTCGGCCAATAGCGGCTGCCGCTTGTCATCCAGGCTCCAGCCGTCCGCCTGCATGTCGTAGAACCACACGTGGTCCGTGCCGCCGCTCATCGTCTTGGTGAACAGCAGGATGGCGGTGCTCACGCCCGCGTAGGGCTTGAACACGCCGCCGGGCAGGCTGATGACGGCGTCTAGCTTCTGCTCCTCGACCAGCTTGCGGCGAAGTTCCTTGTGCGCCTTGCTGCTGCCGAACAGCACGCCGTCGGGCACGATCACCGCCGCGCGCCCACCGGTCTTGAGCAGGCGCAGGAAGAGCGCCAGGAACAGCAGTTCGGTCTTCCTCGTCTTGACGATCTGCTGCAGGTCCTTGGCGGTGTTCTCGTAGTCGAGGCTGCCGGCAAAGGGCGGGTTGGCCAGGATCAGGCTGTAGGCGCCTGCATCGTCCGAATGGTCCTGCGCCAGCGAGTCGCGGTAGGCGATGGCCGGGTGCTCCACGCCGTGCAGCAGCATGTTCATGCTGCCGATGCGCAGCATGGTGTTGTCGAAGTCGTAGCCGTGGAACATCTCCTGGTGAAAGTGCGCTTTCAGCTTCTCGTCGCGCAGCATCTCGGGGTGGTGGTCGCGCAGGTATTCGCCGGCGGCGACGAGGTAGCCGCAGGTGCCGCTGGCCGGGTCGCAGATGGTGTCCTGCGGCGTGGGCGCGGTCAGGGCCACCATCAACTGGATGATGTGGCGCGGCGTGCGGAACTGTCCGTTCTGCCCGGCCGAGGCGATCTTGCCGAGCATGTATTCGTACAGGTCGCCCTTGGTGTCGCGGTCGTCCATGGCGATGCCGTCGAGCAGGTCGACCACCCGGGCCAGCAGCGCGGGCGTGGGGATGGTGAAGCGCGCGTCGCGCATGTGGTGCGCAAAGGCGGAGGTGGCCGCCTCGCCTTCGGATGCATGCAGGCCGCGCAGGAACGGAAAGACGTGTTCGCTGAGCACGGTGAACATGTCGGCCGGCGCGAAGTTCTTGAAGTGCGACCAGCGCAGGTCCTCAAAGCTGCGGCCCTTGGCGTCCTTGCCTTCGGGGTAGATGCGCACGGGCTGCGTCTTGAAGCGGGCGGCCTTCTTTTCTTCGAGCGTCTGGTCGCTGTCGAGCGCGCGCAGGAACAGCAGGTAGGTGATCTGCTCGATGACTTCCAGCGGGTTGGCGATGCCGCCGGACCAGAAGGCGTTCCAGACCTGGTCGACCTTGTTCTTCAGTTCACCGGTGAGCATCGATTTCCTTCTTATTAATTTCCATTAATTGCGGCGCCACGATCTCCTGCTCGATCGCCCCGAACACCGACAACCCGTCCCTCCCCTTCATCTCGATCCGGATCGTGTCCCCGAACTTCATGAACTCTGTCGTCGGCTCGCCGTCCAGGATCGTCTCGATGCAGCGCTTCTCCGCGATGCACGAATAGCCCTTCGGCCAATCCATCTTCCCGTTCTTCTCCACGCCCTTGTTGCTCACCGTGCCGCTGCCGACGAGGCTGCCGGCGCGCACGTTGCGCGTCTTCGCGATGTGCGCGATGAGCTGGCCGAAGTGGAAGGTCATCTCTTCCCCTGCATCGCACAGCCCGACCTTGCGACCGTTCCAGGTGCTTTGCAGCGTCAGGTGCAGGCGCCCGCCGATCCAGGCCTCGCCAAGTTCATCCGGCGTCACGGCCACGGGGCTGAACGCCGTCGCCGGCTTGCTCTGGAAGAAGCCGAAGCCCTTGGCCAGTTCGGCCGGGATCAGGTTGCGCAGACTCACGTCGTTGGCCAGCATCAACAGCCGGATGCCGTCCAGCGATTGCTCGGCGCTCGCGCCCATCCTGACGTCGCCGGTGACAACCGCAATCTCGGCCTCGAAGTCGATGCCGAAAGCCTCGCTCGCGACCACGACCGGGTCGCACGGCCCGATGAAGTCGTCGCTGCCGCCCTGGTACATGAGCGGGTCGGTGTAGAAGCTCTCGGGCACTTCGGCGTTGCGCGCCTTGCGCACCAGTTCGACGTGGTTGATGTAGGCCGAACCGTCGGCCCACTGGTAGGCGCGCGGGAGCGGGGCCATGCATCGGGCCGGGTCGAACGGGAAAGCGTGGCGCGCGCGGCCGGCGTTCAGGCGTTCGCTCATGTCCTGCAACTGCGGGCTCAGGAAGCCCCAGTCGTCCAGCACCTCCTGCAGGCGGTTGGCGATGCCGGTGGCGTAGTGCGCGATGCCCAGGTCGCGCGAAACGACGACCAGTTGGCCGTCGCGCGAACCGTCTTTGTAGGTGGCAAGTTTCATGGCGTGTGCGAGACGATGCGGAACGGATCCCGCTCGGCATCGCTCTACTAAACTGATTGAACGGGCGGCAGTGTACCGATGTACCCCCACGGCGCTGGGTGCCCCGCCCGCCTTTCCACCCCGCCATGACGCCCTTGCCGCCGCCGCGCAACGCCGATGCCGCTTCCTCGCCGGCGGATGGGTCGCACCACGCGCGGCGAATGCTCGCGTTGTTGACGCTCGGGGTGCTGGCGGCGCATCTGGTGGTGCTGGGGCTGCTTCCGACCGGCGTCGGGCCGGAGCAGTTGCCGCTCGAGAACAAGTTCATCACGCGCACCATCGTCATCACGCCCCCGCCAGCCAAGGCCGAAGCGCCCGCCCCCGCCGC